>JAUWJS010000008.1 GCA_030607575.1 Candidatus Heimdallarchaeota archaeon
AATCTCTGCCTATGGCCATCAATGCTATTGGTTTATTTGACTTATCAGTAATGATTGCAGCACTAAGTTCAATTGGAAAACTTTCACCATTCTTTTTAAGCATAGTATATTCAAAAGAACCTTTCAGGCTTGAAAACATTTGTTTTCTCATTCTCTCCATAACTCTATCATGATCCTCAGGAGCAGTAAACTCCATCATTGAGCACCCAATCAATTCCTCTGGCTTATCCACTCCGTGCATGACTGCAGCTTGTTGATTAGCTAATGTAATGTTACCCTTTAAGTCTGCAAGAACAATAGAATCAGGGGATGTATCTACTAATTTTCGATACTTTTCTTCACTCTGTTGCAAAGCTGCTTCTATTTCCTTTCTTTGAGTAATATCGTCTCCTACTCCCAATATTTTAATCACTTTATCATTTTCATCTTTTATAGTTGTATTACGCCAAGCAATTATCCTTTTTTCTCCATTTTTTGTTTCCATTTCAATCTCAAAATACGGGGTTGGTTTTTGCATACCCACAATAACTTGTTGGAAACTGAATCTTAATTCATCTACATATTCTGATGAATAAACAGTTGTGAACCAGTTATTACCTAGTAAATCCTTCTCAGTGTAACCTAATACATAGGTTACTTCTTTGTTCATTAATTCAACAATCTCATTCTCATTTACGATTACAAACATGACATTTGCTTCGTTCAGATAATGTTGAGTAAGGTCCTTCTCTCTTCTTATAATTTTTTCACTTTCTGTTAGAGCTTGTTCGGCTTTTTTATGTCTGAGAACTGTACGAATTTGATGCACAAGTTCAGTATATTGACTTTTTGCATCTAAACCTTTTCTGATATAATAATCTGCTCCAAGGTTAAGAGCATCAATTACAACTTCTTCTCTTCCTCTACCTGTAAAGATTATGAAAGGTATTTGAAACTCTTTTTGCTTTATCTGCTTCAACAAATCTAGTCCATTCAGATTCTCCATCAGATAATCGCATACTATGATGTCAATATTATCATCTTTTATTCTCTCAAAAACCTCCAAGGGATTCCTTAAAGACTCGACTTGTATCTCTCCTTCACTCATTTTTTCAACAAATTCCTTTGTTAAGAAGAGAAAATCTTCTTCGTCATCAATATGCAATACTCTGATTACATCAGGTGAAAATTCATCCTTTTCAACTTTTTTAGATTTCACCATTCGAACAACCTCCTATTACATAAGTGCAAAGGGCTATAATTGTTTTTTCTTAAGGAAAAACAAAAATACTTCTTAGTTTTAACTTATAACATAGAAGTTGGTACTCTTTGAGATATAATTTTGCAGAATCTGTAGGAGAAGAAATAACTCTATCTGGGAATATATCAAAAATCCCATGGCAACATTTAATTCAATTTATTAGTGATAGGGATAATATAAATTATTTTGATTTAGAAAACGGAGAACCAATTGTTATTTATTCTCGAGAACCAATTGTTATTTATTCTCGAGAACCAATTACGTGCAGAGGAAAAATGAAAATTAATGGGGAAGTAATTCTTACTAAAGGAAGCTCCAAAAGACCGCAAAAAATTGATGAAACATATCAAGAATATCAGCTTCTGGTAGACTCATGGGAGTGTATAGAGTAATTAACTTTTGTCAGAGAGTGGAAAATAAATGATTGAAGATGATGATGTAGATGCTTTGCTTGAAAGCTTAAAGGATGAAGATCATCATGTTCGAATTTTTACAATTAATTCCATTGTAGATAACCCAGGCATGAAACAAACAGTTCCAGTTCTTATAGAAATGCTTAAGGAAGATGTTGCACTAGTAAGGAGCCGTATAGCTTGGGCTCTGGGTAAAATAGGGGATGAAAGAACAATCAATCCTTTAATTCTTGCTTTAAATGATGAAGAACCTGATGTAAGGAAAAATGCTACCAGATCATTAGGAGATATGATGGTTTTTGATGCTATTCCTACCCTAGTGAACAAATTGGAAGATACCAGTTGGGAAGTAAGAGCTGAGTCAATTGTAGTGTTGGAACATTTGGGTTGGGTTCCTTCTAGCGAGAAAGAAGAAGCTTTATCTCTTATTGCCAAGGAAAAGTGGGAAAAGCTGTTAGAACAAGAAAATATTGATGAACAGCTTCTAGAATACTTCATAGATGATCCTGACAAGGATGTTAGATCTAAAATTGCTTGGATTCTGGGTGAAATTCGAAGTAATAGTTCTATTAAACTTCTCTTTAACCTCTTGATGAATGACAATTTTCAAGATGTAAAAGAACAAGCTGCTTCAGCTATTGCAAAGATTGGAGGTAATGAAGGACTATCACTTCTTAAACAAGCTTTAGAGAGTGAAAATTGGTTTATCAGAAAATGTGCTACATCTGCCTTAGGGTATTCTAGGGATATACTTGTGGTAGATATTTTAGAGAATTTACTAGAAGATGATAATAGATTCATTAGTGAGAGTGCTAAGGAAGCTCTAGAAAGAATAAAATCCAAACATAATATCAAGTCTTGATAGAGATATATTTAAAATTGAATACATTTTCACTAGGATAGTTAAACATGAGTGAAAATTCCTGAACCCTCATGGAGGAATATTTATGGAAGATATAAGAAGTAAATTGGGCATTTCTAAAGAGAACATAGATGAGATTCAAAAATTCTTAATTGATGAAAACAACCCCTTTGTTAATGACCTTCTCCAGTTAATAGATAAATATGGAGGAGTTGATGAAATCAATAAGAAATTCAAAGAGGCAAGGAAAATTGAAACCATCTATAAAAAACTCGAAACAGTCAATCCCGATTATATTGACGAACTTGAGTGGTTAATAAAACAGAGAGAAAATGAAGCATTCATTAGCGTTGATAACTATAGAAGAAAGATTTTAGGAAATGCAGTTGATAGAATCAAATTTGACGATTCGTTTGCTGTAACTCTGGAACTTTCAGCTTGCCAATACTTTCCATTTTTAATTAAAGGTGCAAAAAAGGCTATTTCTAATCAAGATCTTATGCCAGGAAGGATAATCCGTGTTAGGTATATGAAAGAACAAGAAAAAGATGGGGATCTCCTGGCAATGCAAGCAGCCGTTGATATAATAGGTGCTTCTATTGTAGAAACTTTAGATACAAAAGGTACAGCTGCTGGTCCTGATGGTATGCCTGTCAATATTCATCTCGGTGGTCCAGATACAATTACAGGATACTTTGGAGGGGTGGGTCAGCCAAATGAATTTGCATTGAAATGGGTAGATGAGCTTCTATATTACTATACCAATTATGGTGTAAAACAAGTTTTGAATATCAATCCTGGAACTGTTATCTTGGGGTATATGCTCTACAAACTTGGAGTAAACAATGAGTTTAAGATTTCAGTGTATATGGGTAATGATAATCCTTATTCTGTTCTTTGGACTCTGATGACTGCTAAACTCTTTGCTCGAGAAGATGGTACCTCACCATTGATTGGATTCAATCTTTCAAATGCTGTTAACAACTGGACAATTGAAATGAGTTCTCAAATTAGAAACAACTTTGGTTTTGAAAACGTTGTTAGACTAGAACATCACATAATTGAAACTTGGAAATCAATTGTTAGACAACCATATGATAGAACTCAAGAATTGCTTGAAATTGCTCCCAAAGTCAGAAATATTAGTGCTAAACATGAAGGTGGTCCTGTGGATATTGACCCAACAAGAGAGCATCCTTCTGATATACTAGATTATTTCCTTACTAAAGAACAAGTAGATGAACAAAATTTATGGCCTCATCTTGAACAAAATTATATGGATCGACATACATCTGTGAACAATACAGCTAAAGCTCTTACAGAAAAAGGTTTGAGTTTTATTGCCGCTAGAAAACTCCATTATAGATAAGCTCTGAGTGATAGTAATGAAGGAAATGGCAAACGGAATGTACCGAATTCAAGGAGAAGGAGCCTTTGAATATCTTGCAAAAGCTCAAGCTCAAGAAAGAGAAGGAAAAGAAGTACTTCATTTCGAAATAGGACAACCCGATTTTCCCACTCCTCAGAATATTAAGGATTCAGCTTATGAATCAATTGAGAACAATTTCACCGGCTATGTATCAGCTACTGGAATTTTAGAATTAAAGCAAGCAATTCAAGATGAAATTGAGCAAACCAGAGGATTTAGACCTTCAATTGAGCAAATTTTGATTTTACCTGGTGCTAAGCCAGGAATTTTCTTTACAATGCTCAGTTTAGTTAATCCTGGTGATGAGGTAATATATCCAGATCCAGGTTTTCCTACATATGGTTCTGTTGTTAAGTATCTTAATGCTGGAGATGTCCCAATCCAATTGAAAGAGGAGAACGAATTTCGTTTGAATCTCAATGATATTGAAGAAAGAATCACTGATAAAACAAAGCTAATCATCCTGAATAGCCCCCAGAACCCTACAGGTTCTGTAATGACGAAAGAAGAAATAGACAGAGTTGCAGAAATTGCAGACGAAAACAATATTTTCATCTTATCTGATGAGATTTACTCCAAGATGCTCTATGAAGCTTCATTCCATTCACCTGCAGTTCGTGATGAATCAAAAGAAAGGACGATAATTCTAGATGGGTTCTCAAAATCATATGCTATGACTGGATGGCGATTAGGTTATGTAGTAGGTCCTGAAGAAATAATTGAAAGAATGGGTACATTAATGATTAATGCTTTATCTTGTACAACATCATTCGTTCAAAAAGCTGGTATAGCTGCTCTAAAAGGAACTCAAGAACCTTTGATTGAAATGATGAAAGCCTTTCTTGAAAGAAGAAATGCAATAGTTGAAGGACTAAACAGCATACCCAACTTCACCTGTTTACATCCACAAGGTGCATTCTATGCTTTTCCAAATATCAAAGATACAGGGATGAACTCTCGAGAGATAGCAGATCATATTCTGTATAAAGCTGGTGTATGTTGTTTACCTGGATCAGCTTTTGGAGAAGGTGGAGAAGGTTATCTTAGGTTTAGTTATGCTACATCTATAGAAACAATCCAAAAAGCTGTTCAACAAATCAAGGATTCTTTCTAGTAAGATTGTTACAAATTTAGTAATTTGGCAATATTCTCTCCTAAAATCTTATTTTTCTGTTTTTCTGTTAAGTCCATTTTTCTAATTGTCTCTATGTTTAGTTCAAGATTCCTATCTCCTAACGGTGAATCTGAACCAAGTAAAACTTTGTCTTCACCAAACTTTTCCATAGCAAAACGTATTCTCTTCTCAGAAATGATGAAATATGTTGAAATATCAAAATAGATGTTTTTTAGGCTCTCCCCTTTCTTGGCGATAGTTTCAAGCCCCATACAATGAGCTATGATATAATTAGCTTTTGGAAATTCTTGAGCTAGCTGTACTAATTTTTTTACTTCTTTGAAGTTATAAAGATGGATAAAAATTGGTGTGTTTTTTTCTGTAGCAAATTGGGAAATGATTTTCATCCCTTCATCTTCATTTGAGAATTTGTTTAAGCATTGATGCAGCTTAATTCCAGCAAAAGACATTTTCTCAAAGTTCTGCTCTAAAGTAGAGATTAATTCAGAATCATTAGGATTGGTCCAGAAATATTGAATCAATCAGTTAGGATAATCTCTCACGAGTGAAAAAACATATTCATTGTCTATATTGTTCATTTTTTTATGAAAAAGACGCAAGAAGAATACGTTTCCCAATATGTGAAAATAGTAGTTATATGAAGATTTTCTATAAGCTAGTTTTGGAATTTTGAATTCATAATCTGGATAAGTACCACCTGGGCATAAAACCACTTTATCGACACCTAAATTATCCATGAGTGGAATTAATTTCTCCATATAAGCAAATTCTCCAAAAGCATGCGCATGACCATCTATTATCATTCTTGCGACTTCCGAAATTATATTTTTTCAGCGATATTAACCATTCTGGCTATTAATTTGAAGAAGTATTTTAATTTGTCAATAGAGGTTAACTTTGCAGATAGGGTGTTTTTATTTGCAGATATTAGAACCAAATCATTCACAAGTTGGAAGAAGTATTCACTAACATAAGAATCATCTAAAATCTTCATAGCAAGTTTATCATTGTTAGTTCTTACGTTAACAAAGTTGATGATACTCATTCCAGTAACCGATTCAAATTCTTTGCTTTTTGAATCTTCCTTAACAGTAACATGCAGAAATAGTGGGAACTCATGGATTAATTCAGCATCTATATGAACATCTTTGTCGCTTTCTTCTACTAATGTAATTCTTTGAGTTACATCATCTTCATGTTCAATAGGTAAATCAAATGAGTATTTTGTCAAGTATCCTGAGGATTTTCTAATATTATATGCACCAATTTCAATTAGTTTTTGCATTATTGCTGTATCTCGATCACTTGGAGAAGAGTCTTTTACTTCACCATATTTTTCTCGATAATACTGTTCAGCTGAGGTGATGTTTCTCTTGGGTCGTTTTTTTGAGCCGAAGAATCGTGACATGTAATTCAAATTCTATTTAGTTGACTGTTCTTTTATACCTTTTGTACTAACAAAGACTCCTTGACAACAAATTTATAAGCAATTCCACTTAAAGTAGGCGTGAAAGATTATTGAGGGCTCAAAATGGAATTTAATATAGCATTTATAGGATTTGGAGTTGTTGGTCAAGGCTTAGTGGAAATCTTACTTGAACAAGAAGAATATCTTAAGAAGAATTATGATTTCCACTTCAGAGTGGTTGCAATATCTGATACAATTAAAGGTTCTTGGTATAAACGAACTGGTTTGGATTTACAAAAATTACTCAATTTAGTAAATGAAAATGGCAACTTAAAGGGCTATGGAGATGGAATTGAAGGTTGGGATTCGATTAAGACAATTGAGGAAACCAATGCTAATCTTATTCTTGAAGTTGCTTGGACTGATCTCAAAACTGGAGAACCAGCAATTACTCATGTTAAAACTGCTTTGAAAAATAAGAAACATGTAGTTTTAACAAATAAAGGACCTATTGCTCTAGCTGTCAGAGAATTACTAGATTTAGCTAAAGAGAATAGCGTAGAAATGAGATATGAAGGAACTGTTCTTAGTGGAACTCCAGCATTGAATCTTGGATTAAACAATCTTGCTGGGGCTGGGATAACTAAAGCGATGGGTATTGTAAATGGTACAACTAACTACATTTTAACCGAGATGGAGAAAGGACTTAGCTATGAAAATGCACTGAAACAAGCACAAGAATTGGGATATGCAGAAGCAGATCCTACAGCTGATGTTGAAGGTTATGATGCATTAGGAAAAATCGTTATTTTAGCAAATACCGTCATGGGAGCTAATTTGAGTAAAGATGAGCCCCCATGTGAAGGTATAACAAAAATAACAGCTGAAGATATAGTTAAAGCTAAGGAAGAAGGGTATAGATGGAAATTAATTGCAGGTGCAGAAATCAAGGATGATGGCTCCGTTGAAGCTTATGTCAGACCTGAAAAATTACCTTTAACTCACCCATTAGCTAATATAATGGGACCAACTAATGCTCTGACGTATTCTACTAAATATGTTGATGATATAACTATCGTTGGACCTGGTGCAGGAAAAACTCCTACAGGTTTCGCTTTACTTACTGACATACTTGATATTAACAGGTTACTTTCAAAGAGTTGTCTTTAATGGGTTACATGCACAAGTATCTAGATGTTGATTTAACATCTGGAAAAATTCATGAGAAAAAACTAGACCCAGAATTAGCAGAAAAGTTCATTGGAGGTAAGGGTCTAGGAGCTAAAATTCTTTATGATGAATTAAAAGCTGGAGTTGACCCATTAAGTCCAGAGAATATCATTCTCTTTATGACTGGCCCTCTAACAGGTACTTCTGTGGTAACTTCTGGTAGATGGTGTATAGTCACTAAATCTCCCCACACCGGAATTTATCTTGATAGCCAAATCGGTGGAAACTTTGGTCATCATTTGAAAAAAGCTGGTTATGATTTCATCCTTGCTAGAGGAAAAGCAGCAAACCTATGCTATTTACTAGTTACTTCAGAGGGATCTACAATCATCTCAGCAAAAGAAGTATGGGGAAGAGGAACTTTTGCAACAGAAGAAATTCTTCAAGGAAAACATCCAAAATCTGAAGTGGCATCTATTGGAGTAGCTGGTGAGAAATTAGTTACGTATGCTAATGTGATGACAGGCAGATCTCATATGGCTGGAAGAGGAGGTTCAGGAGCTGTCATGGGTTCAAAGAATCTAAAAGCAGTCGTTGTGAGTGGTAATGAAAAAATAGACGCCGTTCATGATAATTTCAGAGAACTCACTAGAACTTTTCGCACTAAAGTACAAAATGATGATGGAGTAAAGAACAGGAATAGAATTGGAACAATGATGTGGGTAAATATGTCCAACCAAGGGGGATTCTTACCAACAAGAAATTATCAGAGTGGAGTCTTTGAAGATGCTGATTCTATCTCAGGAGAAACAATGCTAGAAAAACACACTTATGCTAATAGAGCTTGTTATGGTTGTTTAATAGCTTGCGGAAAAGCGAACAAATTCGAAACTGGAAAATATGCAGGTTTGGATGTTGATGGACCAGAATATGAATCAACAGCTCTACTAGGTTCTAACTGTGGAATTAATGATTTAGGAGCAGTTGCAAAAGCGAGTGAAATGTGCGATGATTTAGGAATTGATACGATCACAGCAGGTGCGACTATAAGTTTTGCAATGGAATGTGTGGAAAAAGGATATTTACAACAGACAGATGTTGATAACTTGACTTTTGGAAATGATGATGCAGTACTTGAGATGATAAAACTAATATCACATAGAGAAAAAATAGGTGATATGTTTGCTAAAGGATCAAAAGCTGCTGCTGTGAATATTGGTCATGATTCAATGGATTTTGCTATTCAAGTGAAAGGAAATGAATTGGCAGGTGTTGAACCAAGAGGGTCTTGGGGGATGGCATTAGCCTATTCTACTTCTGATAGAGGTGCTTGTCACCAAAGAACATGGACTCCGAGTGCTGAATTACGTGGTGATTTACCTAGGTTCTCATTTGAAGGTGTTCCCAAGTTCGTCAAGGAATCTCAAGATGAACGCGCTGCTTGTTTTTCATTAGTAGTTTGTGATTTCTTACCCTTTAATGTCCCTGAAATGGTTGAAATATTGAATTCTGCTACAGGATTTTCATACACACCTGAAAGTTATCTAGCAGTGGGGGAAAGGATTTGGAATCTTACAAGGATGTTTAATATTCGCGAAGGGATAACAGCTGCTGATGATGTTCTTCCAAATCGATTCTATAAGGAAAAAATGCCGAAAGGGGATGCAAAAGGGTTGGTAGTAGATAAAGATCAATTTGAGAAGGCTAAGCTAGAGTATTATAAGTTAAGAGAATGGAATGATGAAGGAATCCCAACAGATCCAAAATTAAAGAAGTTGGGATTGTAACTTTTTTTTATTGAAAACCAATGTTTTCAAGATTAGCTTATTCTTTTTAAATGCTGATTAAGATTTAAATACAACCCTTTAAAAAGAAATACTATGACAGTCGAAGATTCATTACATGAATTAGAAACTGCTTCCTATTTTGGTGTTTTAAGGTATCCAAGGAGTTATACTAATCTACTTTATGTATTTCTAACCTTCCCAATTGGGTTAACATTCTTCATTTATACTTGGGTATGCCTTCCTTTATTTATAGGGTTGTCTGTTTTTGTAATTGTCTTACCTATTCTGTATCTCTTCCTTTGGACTTTACCTCGGTTAGTGTTAGTGATAGGATATTTAACAGAACTCTTTGTAGGACTCCCTGTGCCCATAAAGGATGATATACCAAAAGAAATAGTAGGTAGTTTCTTTACAAAAGCTTTAAACGCATTAAAAGATAAACGAATTGGAAAATCATTAGTTTATTCTATGTTCTTGGCTTTACCATATGGAACATTTGTTTTTTCAATAATGACATTTCTCTTATCGTTATCTGGAGCTCTAATAGCAATGCCTATTGTATTTGCAGTACAGTATACTCAAAGTATATTACCAGTAGATTGGATAGACTGGATGATAGCCCACATATCACTTGGTGGTCTTATTCCCATTATGATAGTTGCATTTTTATTAGGTATAGGTCTATTTCCTGTTGTATTACAAATCTCTAATAAGTTAGCTATTTTCCATGCAAGAATGTTACAAAATGCTTTAGTGAAGTAATCTCCTTCTCCTTTTTTTCCTTTTTTCTAATTAGAGAATTTAAACTATTTTCTCATTTTGAAGAGATATTTTTAATCTTAAGCTGATATATCAATTCTACAAAAGGTGAAATGAAGTCGTTTCTTATTTTAAGAGGAGGTATTTCGGTTTTGAATTTACATTAAAAGTATTCTGGATTCTATTGGCATTAACTGCCTGTATTTATGACTGGAAGAAAAATAGACGAAAGGATTACTTTTGGGTATTTCTAGTTGGAAGTTTTTCTACATAGGAGCGAAATTGGCATGTATTTTTCAGGAGCTAGAGTCTTCACAGATAGATTCATTTTTGGTATATATTCTTATCTGTACCTTATCTACTCAAGCTAATAAAATCTAAGAAATGAAAAAGATAGCTGAAAAATGAATAAAGTCTCTTATTCACTATGTTTTTCTAAAATATTATTCCCCATTCATGTAATATATAATTTGAATCTTGATTTATCAACACATTTCTAGGTTGATTTAGTTGTAGATTTAGACTATTAGCTGGCATATAATAATATTTGAAAAATAATCTATTTTGTGAATATAGATTTGTTGTTGTTAACTGAAAATTATAATCAATCCATTCTCTTGATAACTGATGCAAAATATGCATTCCATCTTCAATAAAAATATCCTGTTCAAAGAACCAGTAGCTGATAAAATCTGTAACTTCATTTTCATATAATCCCAAATCTAGAAGTGCATAACTTAGAAATTCTAATAACTGATTTCTAGACATTGCGATTCCATTTAAAATGTAGAAGTTGTCAACCTTCTCTATAATCCACCCATATTCAATTTTTCCAAATTCTGCGCAGATTGAAGCTTCATAGAATAAATAAGAGTAGTAATTATTTCTGTATAGAATCTTACTCTCTGGATAAACTTCAAATGAGTTCCAAGAAATATATTGCATAATAGCTTCCTATAACTAAGCCAGAGACAGTAATTAAGCTTCCAAGGATAATTGCAAATATTTTTCCTTTAATCATTGTTATAAACACTCATAAACCCTTAAAACTCTTTTCCAGCTTCATAATTGGACATTATTGTTTCAAATAATTCTATTTTGTAGTTTGGTTGAAATAAGCAAGGATATTTATAATAATCAATTAAGTGTTTGGACATCAAAAACTATGTTGTGTAATTTTATGACTAATCAGTTAACTACCACTGAAGCAAGAAAACAAAGAATAACTGCTTTATCTATTATATCACTTTCCTCTTTTGTTAGTGCTTTTAGCGGATCTGCATTTTCAGTAGCTGCACCAGTTATGACTAATCCTCTTAGTCCTCACCATGTTCCAGGACTTGATGAAGCAGGAATGGGGTGGATTATTACAATATACATTTTAGCAACTGCTATGCTTCAGATTCCTTTTGGTAAAATTTCTGATAACTATGGGAGGAAAAAAATCTACATTATTGGAACAATTATTTTTACTTCAGCAGCTTTAGTCTTAGGGTTTATGAACAGTGAAACAACGTTAGTTATTTTTCGGTTCGTTCAAGGAGCTGGGTCAGCTTTAATATTTGCCACTGGCACAGCAATACTCACATCTATTTACCCACGGGAAGAAAGAGGAAAAGCATTTGGAATTAGCATAGGTTCAGTTTATCTAGGTTTAACCGTCGGTCCTTCTCTGGGAGGTGTTATTGTTGAACACTTAGGGTGGAGAAGTGTTTTCTTTAGTGTTGTCCCATTTGGGATCATCATCGCTTTCCTTATGGCATTTGTTTTGAAAGGAGAATGGAAAAATGAAGAAAAGGAGAAGATAGATTTTGTAGGAGCTATTATCTTTATCATAACTCTGTTTCTTCTATTATATGGTTTCAGATCTATTAATACAAGCTATGGATATTATTTGATTGGTGCTTCAGTTTTAACTCTGATTGGTTTTATATTCTGGGAGAGAAAAGTAGAAGTACCTATATTGGAGCTAAAACTTTTCAAGAAGAACAGATTTTTCACGTTTGCTAATTTAACAGCCTTTCTTTTTTACACGGCTACATCCTCAACAGCACTCTTACTGAATTATTATCTACAAGATATCCTCTATCTTTCCGTATCCCTAGCTGGTGTGATACTTTTAGCTAGACCAATTACACAAGCTATTTTATCTCCAATAGGTGGAAGACTTTCTGACAAAATAGAGCACAGAACTATTACAACTATAGGTGTAGCAACAGGATTGGCTGGATTGGTTATGCTTGCTTTTGTTAATCAAAAAACACACATAGTTTTAGTGATTTTTGGATTGCTTCTTGGTGGAATCGGATTTGGATTATTTTCCTCACCTAATGCGAATTCTATTATGAGTTCTGTTCCAAAGAGAATGTATGGTGTTGCTTCTGCTTTAATAGGGACAATGCGAACAATTGGTCAATCTATTAGTTTAGGATTTGCAACTCTACTGTTTTCAGTATTTCTTGGTCCTAATATCTCATCTGCTGCTTTTCAATTTAAAATAAAATTTCTATTACCTTTAATTCCATCGAACTTATCAATCTCACAACATAGTCCTCTTCTATTAATGAGCATCAAAATAGCATTTTTCGTAGCTGTTGGGTTAGGTATTTTAGCTGTCATTTCCTCTTACTTAAGAGGAAAAATTAACTTTAGAAACAACAGCTCATTAAATTAAAAAATGTAATTACACATCACAATATGATATAAAAGAATATTATGGAATAGAAATGTTTTAGTTAATCAAAACTAAGTAGGATAAAATGACTGATTCTAGGATACAAAAATTCTGGAAAAGAAACAGAACGCTATTTATCTTTGGATTGATTATATTCTTCATCTTATCAGTCGTAGTAGAGGTCATTTTAGGGATAGTGTTTTTGTACAGAGGAGAGATACTGGATTATGTTTATGCATTAGCATTCTTTAGTTCAGCTTTTGTGTCTGGTTGTTTTGCATTTGCTCTAATTAGAATTCGCAAAAAAACTTCGTGATTTTTCTTGGTGATCTCCTTAAAATGCGAATTAACTTTTTGTTAATTGAAAGCTTTCTATTAAAAGATAGTCTGTATAATCGTCCTTATGTTTTCATCTCTCTCGGTTTTGAACAACTTTTCTAGTGAATATTTGACATCCTCATTATCAAGCTTTACAAGCTTTTTTACAATTTCCTTACGAATATCTCGATTAGATTCTTTCAACACATAACGAGACAATTCATATGCTATATTTTCTTCGTTTGCTTTTTGAAGTAGATAGAAAAGTAGAAGTTTTCTAGTCTCATTATCTGGTTTCGATTTAAGCAAAAGCAGAAAAGCATCTTGCATTTTATTATCATTAATTCGATCGCTTAAAGCCCGAATCAGCCAAAGTTTGACTCGTTTTGATTTCTCAAAATATTTAGCTTTATTAATAAAAACTTCTTGAATTTCAGTGTCATAGATAAAGGGTCTTAATCCCCATACAACCCACAATCTTACTTTTGGAGAACTATCATCTAATTTCCTAATTAATAATCTTTTAACTTCAGATTTGTCATTAAGATCGGCTAACAGGGAAACAGCTTTTACTCTACAAAGAGAATAAGAATCTTTAAAAGCAATTTCTTTGAGAAGTTCCTCTAAATCACTGTTTGGGAGGAGTTCAGCAATTTTATCAATTATCAGAACTCTGTCTTTGTTCTTTCGTGTTTTTTCATACTCATCAAGAATCTCTTGAATTTCCTTTGATGATGTTACTATTCTTTTTTCAGCTTTAATTTCTTCAATATTAGAATCTTGAACTTCCTCTGATTCATAAGTATCGATAATTGTTGTGTCTTTGATTTCAAGATTTTTTTTCTTATACTCACTTGATTTGACAAACTTTTCAGAATCTTCTTCTAATTCTTCTAAAAAAATTTCTACTTCATCTTCCTCTGAATTTAGAGTATGGCAAGTCAATTTCTCTCACATTATTTATAACTTGGTGATTAAAAAAGCTATCATTTCATTGCGAAGAGCTTAAAAAAGAGAGATAAAATAGCTGTTCATGAGCAAAATAAGAATTGTAACAGAAGAAACAGGTCCTATAAAGACTAACTGTTACCTTCTCTACGATGAAGTTAAGAAAGAAGCAGCTCTATTTGATGTAGGTGGGGAGATAAACCAAATTCTATCAATTATTGAAAGAGAGCAATTGGCTGTGAAGTATTTATTCTGTACTCATATGCATTTTGATCATGTGTTAGGTCTGGAGGACATAAGAGAGTTATTTCCTGAAGCTAAACTAGTATATAATGAAAGTGAAGAAGCAGTTCTCAAAAGCTTAGGTCCCTTTGCTAGAATGTTTGGTTTCAAATCAAAATCAATAGGCAAATGTGATATTTTTGTTAAAGATGAGGATACATTCAATGTTGGAGATATAGAGATCAAAGCTATTTTATCTCCTGGGCATACTCCAGGAAGTATCTGTTTCTATTTCGATGATTACTTGATTTCAGGAGATGTACTATTTAACAGGGGTATTGGAAGAACTGATTTACCTGGTGGTGATTATGATACTTTGTTTCAATCAGTTATGGGTTTATATGAACTCCCTGATGAAACGAAAGTTTATCCAGGTCATGGACCAATCACCTACATTGGCAATGAAAAACTAGAAAATCCTTTCATTTCAATAGATGATATATGATACAAATTACTCATTCAGTATTTTTTCTAGAAAGTTCTGAATATCTTTAAAATTAGAAAATTCTACTAGTCTTGGATCTTCATGTAGTTTTTTAGCTAAATCTTCATTTCTTTTTGCAATAATATAATCAGCTAACTTTTCAGAAGGAAGAATGTCAGAAAGTCCATCACCTATGTAGACCACTTTATCATGTTCTTCTTTGATTTTCAATACTTGCGAGTATTTACAGTTTGCACAATCATGTTCACAATTATCAGTTAGAAACTTTAGATGAATTTTATTGTCAACTAATTCCATGTCATTGGCTTTTATTACCAGCTTTTCACTGTCAATTCCATGATTCTCAAGAATTCTGGTAATATAGGTATGAAAACCATCTGAGAGAATAATAAAAAAGATTCCATTTTTTTTAATCCAGTTGTAAAAATCTAAAAATGTGGGATCTATCTTTATTCTATCAACGATTTCAAATATTTCATCCATTGTTGTATGTTCAATCATACCCCATTGCTTGACTAAGGCTGCTCTGGTACCAATTTCACCATTTATTACTAATTTGTCATAATACTGCCAGTCTTTAGTTGTTAAAGATGTAAGCATTTCTTTTCCTGTATCCGTCAAGGTTACAGTTCCATCAAAATCACAGCAAATAGCAATGTTCATTACATTAATCTTCAACAAGGATAAGAAAAGTTTTCCTATATACCTTCAAAAAATGCTATTTGATTACTTATTTATATGTTAAAGTTATGTAACGGTATTAGGGTGCAATTTATCGAAACCTTAGATTCACTGATTGAAACTTCAATAAAGCAAGGAACATCCTATACAGATGTACGTCATGGTAGAGTAGTTAACAAGAATATTATTGCTCAGAATGGTAAAATTGTAGATGAAAGAAATTGCATTAATTCTGGGTATGGGATTCGAATGCTCTCAGAAGGTATTGTAACCTTTACTTCAACTCCGAGGATTAGATTTGCTAAGAAAGAGATAAAGAAAGCAATTAGTGTTTCTAAATTACTAACAAGTTGGAAAAAAGGAATATCAGAACTAGCAGATGCTCCAGTAGCTGATTCATCTATTGTTAAGAAACCTAAAATTAATTGGGAAGATTTAGGGAACGAAGAATTTGAGGAGAAAATTAAAGATTTAGATTCTTTCATTAATGAGTTTTTAAGAGTGGATTGCAGTATAGAGACCGATATTCAGCTAATTAATTGGTCAGAAAAATTTAGAAATTCTGAGGGTACAAAAGTTTATCAAGAATATCCTTATGTGATTCTCACTTTAACAGGTAGATTATCTAAAAACGGAAACCAACTAAAATATTACAAATCCTATGGTGGAATGGGTGGATTAGAAATTCTTCCTTTCGATAAAATGGAAGAAACACTAGGTTTTATTGAAACAATTAATAATATACAAAAAGCTAAAAACGTTGAACAAGGATTGTACAACTCTGTTCTAAGTGAGGATATGGCATGGACATTGAACCACGAAGTTTTTGGACATTCATTAGAAGCTGATAACGTTCTTTCGGGTAGATCTTTTAGTAGTGGTCTTCTAGGAATGAAAATAGCTCCGTCTATTGTAAGTGTTATAGATGACCCCTATATAGAATCTTTAGGTTATTACGAATTTGATTCTGAAGGTGTTAAAGGAAGAGGAAATTTGTTAGTTGATGAAGGAATTTTAACTGATTTCTTACATAGTAGATTATCAGCAGCAGCTATGGGTACAGAATCTTCTTCTAACTACAGAGCTAGTAATTTCGAATTTTTACCACAAGTAAGAATGAGTAATTTCTTCTTTGAACCAAAAGATTATTCTGAAGAAGAGCTTTTTGAGCATGTGAAAAATGGATTATATATCGGAGATGGACTTGGAGGTTCTTCAGAACCTCAAACAGGTGAATATAACCTTGATGCTCAATTTGGTAGAGAAATTAAAGATGGGGAATTAGGTGATTATATACTTCAATTCCAAATCAGTGGCACTATGATGGATACTCTTTCCAAGATTGAATTAATAGGTGACAAGATTATTGCTCAACCAGGTAGTTGTATTAAGAATAATCAACGTGTGTTTGTTGGCTCTATTGGACCAAAAATTACTATATCTGAGGTGAGGGTTAGCTAATGGATACTGATGAAGAATTAAAAGATTTAAGCATCAGAGTGCTGCATAAACTTGATCAAAAGTTCAGTTTTAAGGAAGCAGAAGTATATATCCAATCACTTTCGCATATGATGGGTGGAACTGAATATAGAACTCCAAAAGTTTTTCAATCTATCAATAGAGAAGGTTGTGCTATTAGATTCTTTAAAGATGATAGGCTCTATTTTGCATGTTTTCCTCTCAAATCTGTTTTATCTGATATAGATAAAATAAATACAATTGTATCTTTTCCAATCGATTCTCCTAAGTTTGAGTTTCCTGAAATTAAGATATCTCAAGATGAGATTGACAAGATTTATGACAAAAGAATAGCAGCTATGAACGAAGAAGAAATTTATTCACTGTCATATTCCTTAAATGATTTAGAAGATAAAATGAAAGATATTATTCTAGATGGTTCAATTAGATTCTCTTTAGAAAGAAAGATAATTGCTAATTCTACTCAATCAATAGCTTTTGAAAAAAGTACTTGGAGTGATATCAGTCTTCGGGCTCTCTATCGGGGATTTGACTTGATTTCAAGTTCTGAAAAACATCTAACTAGTCGTCAAATACCAAGTTCAGTATCTAGCATCGTTGAAGATTTAGTACAGGAAGCTATCCAAAGGTCTACCCTGGATGAAAACACAATAAACCCTGAGGTTCCAGTGATTTTCTCACCAATGGCTCTATCGCAGATTTTTTCATTTACAATTATACCTCATCTGAAATTGGGTCATGCAGGAAAATTAGCAGAACAAGATTTCTCATCAGATTTTAATTTAATTGATGACGGAACCGTTCCAGGGCTTCCCAACTCAACAGCATTTGATGATGAAGGAATAAGTCAATCAAGAACGATAATCATCAGAAACGGTTCTTTCCAAACAGCATTAAATAACTGTCAATATGAGAACGACCAAGTTGAAAGAACTGGAAATTCCTTCAGAGTAAAAATGTTTGAAGCTTTCCCAAGAAACTTTCAAGCTTATCCTGAAATCTATCCCTCTAATTTAATAATTGGTGAAGGAAGAACATCTTTAGAAGAAATGTACGATGATACTAAAGAGTGCATCTTAATTAATTCTACACAAGGATACATGACTGCAGATCATCATTCTGGTACATTTAAAATCTCCGCAAATGATGCATATAGAATTGAAAATGGTTCAATTAGTGGAGCTTTACCTACTTTTGATGTAATTGGAAATATGTTTGAAGTTTTATCTGAAGATCCACTTTTTCTAAAAGATCGAAAGGTTGTTAGGCCAATTAATACTCCATACAGCATTCTAGCCCCATATCTTTCTACAGAAAAAATTGAACTATTTCCTTGAATAGCTTTTCTAAAAGATTTGATAAAATCAAGTTCGAAAAAGTTTAAAAATGCGAATGATTTCCGAAACCTAATAAGAACAGCCTAGCTATTTGGTGAATTCATTGATGAAAAAACGTACTGTCATACCTTTGGTACTACTTGCTCTTGTATTTAGTATGAGTCTAACCACTATTACTAGAAGTGAACAGAATAATCCTCAAAACTCTCTCCCCACATTAGATGCTGCCATTAAGCCCATTTTTAGAGGAACAGATGACAATGCTACTTTGTTAGAATCACAAAGTATCGTATTGCGTCATGGAGCAATTTACTTAACAGAACTCTATAAGAATGTAACAATTTGGTATTCTTTTGTAGGTGGAGATAATTTATCGGCTCCAATTTTGTTTGGTGATGATGGTGTAGGGAATCTTTCTTGGAATATTGGGATTTTGATGACCTATGATTATGAAAGAACTGAATTAGAATCAGATGGTTCAGCTTATTATAATCACACATTTTTCATAATTTCTAATTTCATATCATTTATTGTAAGATATGGGGTATATGAGAATGAGTTTCGTGTTCCACATTTAATAACAATTTCACCCAGAGTACTATCTACTCTTATCCCGGATGTCTACACACAACTCAATGATATTGAGTATAATTTGACAATGTATAGGTACAATATTACAGGATATGGGCTGAGTTACCGTGAAGTAACTCCTGAACATGATACTGATTTCCAAAATGTTACAGTTTCTCTACTTGATACGGATACTTATAGAAATGTTAGTTTATCCTTTAATCACTCATTTGAAGTAGGGACAGAAGTAGAAGTGAGAGGTTTCATATTACAGAATGATAATATGACACTTCAAAATAGAATTCTACATGAGAATAGGGCCCATGTAGTAACAATAGTTGATACTACTCCCGAAATAGAATTAACAGGAGAAAAATATTCTAATTCTCTAAATTATAGTTTAATGTATGTAGCTTCAGCACCTCATTCAAATGTAACACTTATAGAAATTGATTGGGATGATTTGTCAGGAATACAATCAATTGTTAATATATCGTATGATACTATATATCATCTTTATTCAAGTGTAGGTGAGTATAACATCACTGTTACAGCATATTCCGAAACTCTTTCAGTAACTGATTATGTGGAAATTTTAATAGAACAAATAAATCCAACTGGAATAGTAAAAGTACTAGTTGAAGGAAAATTAATTGAACCTTCAGCTGGTGAAATAGTTCCTATTAAAGTTGAAATCAAGAGTGCAACATTTCAAGTCTCAGCTAATGATACTGGAGGTAGTGGAGTATGGAAAATATCTTTAGCAACAGATGAAGGTAATCTAGTAACTGTTGAAGGAGATTCGGGTGAAATTACTTTACTATTCTTAGAATATGGAGAACATGACATCTTAATGACAGTTTATGATAAATCTGGTAACCTTTTCACATTTACTTTCTCTGTGGACTTAAAACCTGTCGAAACTCGTAGCGATTTCCCTGTACCATTCCCATTTGGTCTGACTACTTTAGCTGGTTTGATCGCTTTAGCTGCAATCTACTCAAAAAAGAAGAAATAAAAGATTTTTCTTCTTAAATTTTTCATTTTCTTTTCTATAATTTGAAAATCTCAGTTTAATCTATCAAGATTAGCTAAGATAGAATGAGAAAAAAATACGAAAAGGAAGATCACTCTTTCCACGCAGTTGCAGATATTTCCACATCTACATCCTTTGGTAACCTTTTCGCTTCAATAGCTACTCTAGCAGGAGGGCTCTCTCCAAAATATTGAGCAAAAATTTCATTCATATTTGAGAATTGTTCCATATTCTTTAGATATACTCTACATCTTACAACATCTTGTAGTGAGTAACCTGCTTCTTCTACAATTGCTTTGATGTTTTCACATACTTGTTTTGTAGCTACTTTTACATCACCATAGTAAATCTCTCCAGTTGCTGGATTTGCTGGAATTTGACCTGCTACAAAAAGGAAATTTCCAGCCTTGATTGCTTGAGAATAAGGTCCTACAGGTGCTGGAGCTTTATCGGTTAAAATGATTTTTTTGGGAGACATAACCTATATATGTGATATATAAAAATAAAGTTTCTTCTCTATCGGTTATTTTTCCCATAATTCAAGAATTTTGAAAATCAGGCCAACACCAAAATTTAATGCTATTCTATTGAGGAATGAATGTCTGAATTCTACTATGTCAACGTATTTGGTTTTAGGTAGAATAATTTCTAGCATTTCAACAACCAACTGGGGAGTTAATCCAAAAGGTTCCATAGTTGCAAGTGTGGGGACATATGCTTGATCAAATGCATCTGCATCAATACTCACATAGATTCTATCAAAATTGGAAACAAATTCAGAGATAACCTTTAGCGAATCATCCTTATTTGAAAATATCTTCTGAGTTGGTAAATGAAGTACTTCTGTCTCATCTTGAATCTTCAAATATTCCGTAGTGGTTTGAGTATAAGCATGACCACCTATAAATAACATCTGATTCTTTTCCAGTTCCAGTTTGTCCTTTAGATTAGCGAAAACAGTACCATGAGATTGAAAGATTCCAGGTGGATATTCATCTGCTATATCTGAATGTGCATCGAACCAAATTATGGCTGTTTTATTATCCCATGGTGCAATGGAAAGTGTATCAAAAGTTATACTATGGTCTCCTCCTAAAACTAATATTCTGGAATTCAGATCTGAAGTCTTGTCCCATAGTTTTTGGATCTTTTCCTTATCTTTAATTGGATGAAAATTTCCAATATCATAGTAGTTTATCTTATTCTGATAGATGTTAAAAGTTGTTGAAACTGCACTAAACTCAAGAGATTTCTTCCTAAGAGCATTGGGCGCTTTTTTAGAACCCCTCTTGTTATCTTTTGTTCTTTCGAATGGAATTCCAAAAAGAAAAAGTGTATTTTTTTCTTCAAGTTTGTCCAATGATTCATAAGATTGGTCAAAGAAACCTAGAAATGTGTTTTTCATTGTCTGAATTATATTATCTCTTTAGAATAAAATTATTTTGATATCATTGTTCCTTTAAGTAATAATCAGGAGATGTTACAAATCTATTTTCATCTTCAGCATCTCCTACTTCAAAGTCAGTGTAAATTTCTTCCATAATCTCCTTATCACTTATATCCGCCAATATTTTGCGCTTATCAACTGAAATAATTCTGCTTAATTCTATGGTTTTTGGGTTGAATTTTTCCATCGTTTCTTTCATTTGGGTGAGATTTTCGATTTTACCTATGAGATTCATAAAGGTCATTACAATATCAGGTCTGAGTGCAACTTGTGGAGCTATACTCAATTGTTTGCCTATAGAAATAGCTAAGTTATCAATGAAATTCTGATCTTTTTCAAATAGTGAAGCTGGACGATCACTGATGAAAGATGCAATTAATAATAAATCAATTGATGTCCATAAATAGAGGAAGGGTTTTTCCATTAGTTGTAAATTATATACAATACCTATTTCTGTGCCTTTTACATTTTCAACTACTTTACCTTCTAAATCAAAAATTTCATTTAACTCAAATGAAGGAGCACCGTAACTAACCTGAATCATATTACCAATTTGTCTAACATTGCCCATTGAATATAACGAAAATTTAGAATTTTCTACTCTTTCAGGAAGAATTCCTGATTTTTTCTCAATCAAAATCCTTTTCAACATTTCAATGTCATCTATTTCATCCTCAGTTCTGTCGTATTCTTGTGCAAAATCTTCTAGAATCTTTTTCTTTTTATCTCGAAGAGATATCTTAGATCGAGTAATGAGGGGCTGGTTGAAAACATCATAAAAGAAATCATAAATTATTCCGAAAAGACCAGCAGATACTTTTTTCTTCTCTACAACAAGGAAGTATCCTTTCATAGGATGATATATGACAGAATGAGCTTTACCGATTGCTTTTCCAAAAACATTTCTTGCAGAAACATCTTTATTTTCAGTAATTTCATCATTGATTATGTTGCTTTCTGCTGGATTGAAATAAGGAAGTACATCACCATTTTGGATAATGTCTTGACTTTTTATTCTCATTTCTCTTGCCTTTTTCTCTATTTTCTCGATGGGAACAAATAGATAATTTTGAGATTGAAGAATTATTTCAATTATTTCATCAGTTAATACTAAACCCTTAATCTTGCAGTATTCTATAATCGCTTCTGGTATTAAATATGTAAAAGGCATTTGTGGTATATTTTTAGGTAGCTCATTTAGCAAAAATTCTTTTTTCTCTTTTTCATTTTCCAGTTCATATTCTCCACTAATTGGCATTACGATATTGTCGTAAATTCTTCTGACCATAGAGAGAGATAGCTCTTGTTGTTGTCTTAAAATTATACCAAATTTCTCATTCAGTTGTCCAGGACCGACCACAAAACCAACTAAATCTTTATGTTCATCAATAACAGGTTTACCAGAATATCTCCAAAGTGCTTTAAGTTCTGATAACAGCTGATAATCTATTTCCCTACTTGATGCACTAGTTGCAACTGTTAGTTGATTGCGAAATTGTAGAGCACTAATAATTTCACTATATTTTTGAATACGATTTTCTGTCTCAAGTGTTAGATCTTTGAAGTAAGGAGTTATTATTTCTTGAAACTGTAGATGATCTCCATAAATTACATCCAAGGCATCCAAATCTGTTGCGTAATCGTTAATATCTTCATCTAATAGCTCTTCATAAATTTCGAGCTGTTTGATTTTTCTGATTAATTCATTAATTTGAGTTTCAGAAATTTCATCTATGTTGTTCTCCTTGAAAATTCTAAAATTCTCCTTTTCCTGTTGAATAATAACCTTCCATCTTAGAGTATCTTGAGCTGCTTTTCGGAGAATGGGTCGATGTCTTAACACTCTTTCATTAATATCATAAATTATTCCCTTCAATTCCTTTTTATCAGTAACAAGACGTCTTAACCTATTGATGTTTTCACTCAATTCATTGTTAAAAAGGAGAAAATTATTGTGAGTGTTTTTGTATAAATGTTCTGTGCTAACAGAAAATAATAGCTCAGATAATTTGTAAAAGTGTTGAAAGATTTTATTTTGCTTAGCTTCAACTTCATTCTTTTTTCCCATATATTCCTGGTCATTAATTATACCAGACACATAATCTTGCTCTAAGATCATTTCCTCTTCAAATATTTTTGTGGCGGCTTTAATAGCCATACTCATAACATATCTTACTTTTAATTCTTCAATTTCAATGGGAGGAATTTCTTCAAGCTCAATAATGGGAATCTCAATCGCTTTAGTGATTTCAACTTCAGTTGGTACAAACACTTCTTCTGTCTTAATTTGAGGTTCACCAGTTACTGTTTCAGTTTCAGTTTCAGTTACTGCTTCAGTTTCAGCTGGTATTGATAATTCCCCTATCTGAATTTGATGTATGTCTTGTTCAACTTCAGGTAATTTTTGTTTAGTTTCTTCTAGCTCTTTCTTTTCTTCATCTGCAGTAATAGTTTTTGGAAGATTTGCTAGAAGTTCCTTATATTTGTTTTTTAAAGTTTGATAGGTTCTTCTATCAATTGAGCCACGGATGTAACGTAAATCTAAATCTCTAATAAATCGGAGAATTCGTCTTCTCTTAACGTTTAATTCATCGTCTAACATTCTTAATAGAATTAAAGATTGTACGTATTCAAATATGTTCCTAAATTACCCATTTGAAAAGTATTTAAAATACTAGGTATGAACTAATCTACCAGTAAGAAAAAATATTTAATACTATAAGGAATAGATTGATTTAGAAATGGTGAAAGAATCATGAGTTTTCAAGACGATGTTGCAGTAGCTGCTCAAGAAGGAACCGTTGGAGTGGTTTGGTTAATTGGGGATGATTTGAAATGTTATTATCAATATGGGGACTGGGCAGTTGATCCCACAATACCTTTCGATTCTTGGAAAAATCAAAAACCAAGCGTTGATTTTGGTGGAGGTTTGAAATTTACAGTGATTACAATGTCTCCTGAGAGATTAATCTCAACCAACATGGGTGGTCAAGGACATTTAATTGTTGCCCGGTGTCCAAAATGGGCGGGTTGTGTAATTTCTTGGTGTCCATCCACTATACAGAAAGATATAGCTTATGCTACTACAGCAAGACTTGCAGCCAAAGTAGCTTGATAAGGATACAATTGGTGTTTTTTTGTTTTCACATCCATCTATTGAAATTAGGAACGATAAACTCTTTTTATCAGTTAGAGTTCATCCCAAATCTTCAGTAAATAGGATTGATGTTTCTGATTTTTCTATAGATGTCTATGTTAAGGAAATAGCAGATAAAGGTAAAGCAAATAGATCAGTATTAAGTTATTTAGCTAAAACATACAAAATTCCCTCCTCTTCTATTTCTATCTCTCGAGGGTTAAAGTCAAGAAATAAAATAGTTGTAATAAAGGATCAGAATAATGACTTACTTCTGAAAAAAATAATTGGAAAGCATATTTAGAGTTTCATCTTTTCAAATGCTCGGAGCAATTCATTTCTTTCATTAAACCGATTTTGTACGCTGCTACTCAGATTCATAAGAGCTGTGATATTATTTTCTACTGTATCCAACATCATCTCTTCTAGGTTGACTTTTACATCTACTATTTTGTCTTTAAATTCTTCAGCATTATCCAAAATATCTATTTCTAGCAAGTAGAGGATAGACAAATCAATTCCATGTTCTCCTTCAACTTCTTTTACATCAAAAAATGTGCTATACCTATAATCTGTATTTGCTGTTTCTTTTCTCATATCTGAAACGATTTTCATAACTATTCCTGCTGGACCCCAACTTGTTAATAGTTGTGAATGGATTAGAAGTTCATGCACTTGACTCATCATATCTCCAGTTTCCCTCATTAGTTTAAGTAATTTTGTTCTGAAAGCTACATCAGAATCTCTTCTTACTTCTAATTCCTTGTATCCATGATAATTTTCAATGTTTGCACTAAGAATTTTTAGAGCCTCACTGGGTCTCTTTGAAATTTCTTCTTCAGTCAAATTCTTTTTCTTGCCGAACATATACTTTCACATGTAGTTTACTCTATTGCTTTAAATATATTGTGCGTATTTCATCATTTGTAGTGGCTTGTTCTGGAGCTTTGTCATATACAGTCCTTCCTGTAAATCTAGGAAATCTTAACGCCAAACCGTCCATGTCATTTTCTAATAACCCTCTTGAACATGTGTGCATTTGACTTCTGGTTATTTCATCTCCTGTTACCTCAATAACTATCTTAGGGTCAAACCAGATACTGCTTTCAATGTCACTTTGATATTCTTTAGGTTTCCCACTTTCAAGAGGTTTGAGTTCTTTAAAGAAAAATGCAAGATCCTCATCAGAGAATCCTGTTCCAATTTTAGTAAACGTTTGATAGACGCCCTCAATCTGATCATAACACCCTAGTAGGAATGTTCCATATTTTCCTGCACGTTTTCCCTTTCCATATTCTGCTCCAAGTATCACTAAATCAAAAGAATCAGATAATTTTGCATCGTATCCTGCCTTATATTTTACCCAATTCCAACCCCGAGCTCCAGCTTGATACACCGAATCTTTTCCAATACTTTTCCCCATAATTCCTTCACAACTATCTTGGAGTGCTTGATGGAAGAAATTATCTATTTCATCTGAGTTGTCAGCAATTGTTTGATGGGAAAACTTGACGTTATTAGTTTCTCTAACCATATTCTGTAGATTCTCTCTCCTTTCAATATAACTAAAGTCTAATCTAGAAGTGTTATTACTGAAGAGAACATCAAAAAGAATAACTCTAACAGGAATTTCTCGTATCTTTTGATCTATATCATGTTTTCTTTTTCTCTGGGAAACATACTGAAAAGGTAAAATAGCTTCTTTTTCGTGGTCATATGCAACTATTTCTCCTTCTATAATAAACTCCTTTTCTAGAGAAGCATTGTTAATGAAATCAATTACATCAGGAAATTGTTTTGTTATATTTTCAGTACTTCTTGAAAACAATTTCACTTTATTCTCTTTTTTGTGAATTTGAACTCTTAAGCCATCATATTTATACTCTAGAGCGCATTTTCCATTGAACCTTTCAAGTAATTCTTCTGAGCTTGATACTCTTTGTGCTAGCATTACTTTAATAGGACTGAATACCTTAACTTCAATTTCCTTGACAGCATCAAGACCCTCTTTATACAGAACAGATGAAACATAATCTATATCTGAACATTTGTTGTAAGCTCTTTCCAAAAACAGCTTATTTTCTCTTGATCCAGTTTTCGCCTTTGAAAGCGCTTCAAGCAATAATTGTACTGCAACACCTGTTCTCAAATTTCCTGCAACCAATCTAGAGATGTATCTTGCTTCCAGAGATGTAACTTTAGATAATAAACCAGATAGGATTCTAATTTTCTTATCTACTGAACCTTCACCAGAAGTTTGAGAAATTGTATCAAGAATTTTCCAAACATCCACCACATCATATTCTTCAGTCTCTGGAAGATTTGTGAAAGCTAATAGTGTCGATTGTGATTTACTATCTAGAAGCTTGTGTGCTGTTTTGCCTAAATCTCCTATTTCTTCAAAAAAACTTAGAATATTTTTCTCACTCTTACCGGTTGCTAAAGCTAGAGCTTTGATTGCCATTTTTTCTGCAAGCATTAATTCGATTCCAACAAAATCTGGATAAAGCTTACCTAGAGTTAAGAGAGAAATTTTACCTATTTCACCCCCATCTGATTTGGATAAAGTATTAGCTAAGATATCAACCATTTCTAGTTTCTTTTGTGTATTCTCTAATTTAAAATAACACTCACATAAATCTTTAAACCTCACCTTTATCAGACCTAAGTTATCTTTTCTTGCCTTTTTGCTCTTTCATTTCCAGAACAATTTCACTAATCAAATGAATAAGATTTGCACTTAAAACATCAAGACTATTTTTAAGTTCTCGAACAGCTTGAGTAAGATCATCAATCTTTTGCATTTGTTCTGCAGGTTGAACTTTCTGCACTTCTGTATCTACTTGTAACTCTTGATCAAAAATCATGAGATCTTTCTCAAATTGATCCATTTCAGGAGTTCTAGGTTCTGGTATTGAAGTAATGTCACCTTTAATTACAGATTTAGCAGTTTTCTTGCGTTTTTCCTTCTTACTTTTATCGCGTTCTTCTTTTTCACGAATTCTTTCCAAATAAGGTAGGATTTGTGCGTAATCAACTCCTTCTCTGCGAGCCATATCTGTCAAGAGAATGTCACGATATCCAGGATCTTCGATTTTCAATTCATCTATATCTTTCTCTAATTCCTGAATTATTGCAATTGCTTCGTAAACATTTTTGTGAGGAGTTTTTACTTCTGGTTCTCTTTCAACAGTTTTTGTGTCTCTAACTTCTTCTTTTAATGATTTCATAGCTTTTATAACTTCAGCCTTGACTGTATCGGTTTCTCCTTCAGAGAGAACTTCCTTAACCATATCAAGTTTACTCACAGATTCAAAAGATTTTTCTATAGTTTTTTCTTTGATATCTATATCTTCTTCAGCTTCTTCTGCAAGTTCTTCATCTTGTTTTGTAAATGTTGGGGGAACTGATACATATTTAAATAGGTTTTTAGCAAAATTGGAATTATCTCTTAATTCAATTCCTGATTTGGAATCAGATAACAAAAGGTATGAACCACATACAAAAACTGTTCCTAAACCATAAGAAGATATACACATAACAGCAGAACTAGGTGGATCGCTTGTTTTTTTTGTCCTAACTAGTTCCTCTACTCCTTCTTTGAGATGCAAGGAGCAACTGGAAACCATTGTTATTTCACTAAGACCTTCAGTAATTGGGTGATTATAGAATTTTGAAACAATTACATTGCTTTCTAATTCTAAATCAAAGCTATGGTAATCAAAAATTTGATTAGCTACAATTTCTACATTAAAATGTTTGAGCAGTGTGTTCAGATTAGTATTTAATCCCTTATCTCCTCCTGCATTAGAGAAAATTGCTAGTGCTCCACCCTCATCAACAAATCTTAGCAATGCTTTAACTTCATGCCCCATAATCTTTGAACCATCAGGACACAAGAAGACAAAGATGTCAAATTTGGAAATGTTTGAATATTTTATAGGATATGAATCATGTTTACTTATTTCATGTCCTTCTCCTTCAAGTATGTTTGCTAGTTTCTGAAAATTCTCAAAAATTTTTCCTCTCTCTTTTTGAGTTTCATCGAAAAGTATTTTCATTTATTCACCCAATTTATTCTTATTGCCTTAGAGACGTATCTGAGTACATTAACCTTATTTAACTATATTTACTGCTTAATAAATAAAAGGTTGCTGTTGGTATTTTTATGCGAAAAAAAAATATTTGTTTAGTGAAAAATTGTCTTTTTATGCAGTAAAGGATAAAAAGGACTAAAAAAATAATACCTATCCGGTGAATTTATGTCTAGTAGTGATTTTGGAAAACTTAAGGAAATGGCTTCAGCCAGATTGGACATAGTAATTCTTCATTCTCAAAAAGGTGGACCAGGTAAAACAACTCTATCATGTAATATGGCACATGAACTTGCTAAAAGAGGGAATAAAACCATTTTAATAGACTTAGATATAGCACAACCAACAATTCAGCACATCTTTAAAATTCCAGATAAGAAGATCAAACATACCATAAATGATATTCTTATGGGAAAAAAGAAAGTCAGTGAAGATGTAGTTCTTAAGACAAAGTATCCTAATTTGCATCTAATTGTTGCAAAGGAAAATGTCGAGTATGGTGAAGGTTTGCTTTCACTTCTTGAAGACATTCAACAGTATTCTTTCTTTGCTCTACATGAAATGACCAAATTTCTCAAAAGAATGGGATTTAGATACGTTGTTTATGATTTAGCTCCTGGTTACAGAATGGAGTCAGTTAATGCTGCGGCTATAGCAGATGCTAGAATTTTTGTAATCAGACCTTCCACTTTCAGCTTTGAAGGAGCAAAACAGATGTTAAGAGACATCTACAAAAAATTAGACATAAGATCTCTTAGCTTCTTCGTATTTAATCAATTACCCCCAAAATTGAAAGATGAAAGTCAGAAATTATTGGAAGATTGGAAAGACGAACTTATAAAAATCTATAAACCAGATAAAATCACTTTTCTAGATTTCTTGCCAATATCATTCGATGTCATGGAACAGGGGATAAAAGGAGAGTATATCTTTCCTGAAGATTCAATTCTTTATGAAAAGCTATCTGAAATGGTAGACAAAGTAATTCAAAATATAGACGAAATGAAGAAAAATAGGGCTTAATCTTGAGAAAATATCTAAAATTTCGCGATTCTTATATGAAATTTTATAATAGCTAAAGTAAACTGTAGTATTATGAGCCTAATCAAGAAATTTCAATGTCCTCATTGCAATGCTCCGATGGATGTTAATCCTGAGGACGCAATCTTTAACTGTGTATCTTGTGGACAAGCAGTTCTAGCGGATGGATCTAAATTTGATAATCATCACATCCTAAGGAATACGCTCAACCAGAAAAAAATACACAATATTGTGAAGGAGTTTATTAGGAAAAAAGGGTTCATGAGGGGAATTAAAGGTTACAAGATTACAAACATTACCCCAACATTGATGCCTTTTTGGGTTGTAACTTCTGATGCGTATACCCATTTTGTAGGATACCTCAGATATACAGAAACAAGAACTAGAACAGTAGGTACTGGAAAAAATAGACGAACGGTAACTGAAAGCGTTACAGTCTACAGACCAATCGACAGAGAAATAAGAGAAAAGCGTGCAGATGTTTTACTTGGGAGGAGAGGAAGTTCTATTTTTGGATATGATAGAATAAAAGATATCGTGAGAGCAGAGTTTCCAAATGCAGTTCCATTTAACCATGATCAATTACTGGCTGATGAGAAAGAATTTAACTATCTTTCATCAGAAATAGATTTAGAAGCAGCAAATCAGCTAGGTAAAACTATTGTTTTTGACAATCATAGAGCTCAAGCAGAGAGAGCGTGCACTAAAGTTTTCGACTGCGCTACACAATTAACTTACACTGGTACTTATTTCTTACATGCTCCAGTTTGGCAGATAGAATATGAGTTCAAAGGAGAAACCTACAGAATGGCTATTTTAGGTAGTTCTGGGAAAATAATAATAGGAGAAATTCCCGTTACAACAGTTTTCAGAATTATTTTTCTCTCGCTAACTGTACTAATTCTAGGAGGAGCTGGAGTTTTGAGTTACTTCTTCCAAACTTTAGTTTATGTGCCAATAATAGCGGGAATTGTTGCAGCAGCGGTAGGATTCTTCACGCTTAAGAATACCTTCAAACCTAAATCGGTGGTTGACTAAAATGAATGTAAGATCAATAATGTGCCCAAATTGTGCTGCTCCTTTAGAATTAGAAGCTACACAATCTCATGTTACATGTCCATATTGTTCTGTAACAAGTGAACTGAAGAAAGTAACTGATCTGATTGAACATTATATGTTACCTGTTGTTTATGATGTTGAGCAAATTAGAACTGAACTTGTAGGTGACATACTTAAATATCCAGGTGCTCCTGAAGATTTGCATAAATCATTAAAAATTACTAAATTGGACTTAAAATTTTACCCCTATTTCATTGTAACCGTTCACCTTCGAACAGAATACAAAGGAAATGGTGAATATGCTACATTTAGCAATCGATACAAATCCGGATATAGACATATCAGTACTCATCTGAAACCTGAACAAGGAGTATTTGATGATACTAGAGAGTTCATAATATATGCAGCTGAAGATGCAATACATGATTTAATCAACTTTGAAATATCCACAAGAGGTAAAAGGTACTTCCAAGCACTCGAGGCGGAGAAAGTTAAGGCAGATGTAGTTCCTAGTATTTTCGATTTAGATCAAGCTAAGAATGAAGCTACACACTCAATGAGAGAAATCCATAAAGGACTGATGCTCAAAGAATTAGCTCAAATTCTTGAAGTTAGAGATCAACCAGAAATAAAAGGTGTATATTTGTTACACATTCCATTTTATTTCATTGAATTTGAAGCAGCGGGAAATAAGCATAATGCTATATTAGATGGAGCAACAGGTAGGACTGTACTAACAGATGTACCTCGCGAAACATCCTACTGGATACAAGTTGGATTTCTAACTACTATCTTTGCAGCTGTAGGATTAGCAGGAATTTATTTAGCTGTTCAGAGTATTCTATTTTATTTTGGAATTTTCGGTGCAATCGCTGGTCTCATTCTTGCTGGTAGAACATTACAACTTGGGCTTAAATCTAGACATAGAGAAACACAAAGGTCAAAGAAAAGGAGATTCAAGAGATAATTTTTCTCTTTTACCTTTTTATTTAAAAGGGGATAGAATATTTAAAAATCATGAGCGATTCCATTCCTATTTTTTTCGATTTTGGAGGAACTTTAGTTGATACTCTAGAAGTAACTCGTCAAGTTTTCAAAGAAGCTTTAGGAAAAGATTTCCCTAGCACCAAAATTAGACAGATGTACAAAGATGTATCGAGAAAAGGACAAAGTATGTCAATGTTTTTCAAATATCCAGTAAATCCTGTTAAACTCTTGATTAAGAAAAATAAATTGGCCTCTCTTCAGAAAAAAAAATTTATGGAAATAGTTGAATTGTACCCTGAAATGCAAGAAACCTTGTTAAAGATCAAAGAATTAGATGAAAATATTTTACTCATTTTAGTCACACAGAATCCACTGATGGAAGACGAAACTGCTTCTAATGTCTTGATGGAGAAACTTTTTGGTAAAGATAATCCCTTTGACCAGCTCTTAGCTGGAGAAGATAAATTTGAGTTGATTGTTCACAACTTCGACCCAGATGCCATTGCTAGAGGAATTTTTGTTGGTGATTTACCAAATGATGTTTATGTTTCTAAGATGTTAAAGATTCCTTGTTTTGGGGTAACTTGGGGATATTCAGAAGAAGGGGAGTTAGACACACCATTTATCGTTGATGAAATATTAGAACTCATAGAAATGGTAGAAGATCACCTAGAAGATTTAAAAGAGGAATTATCAGAAGAGATAGAAGAGGTTGAATTTGAAGAAATAGAATTTGATGAGACTGATGATTTTGAACTAGTTGATGAGTAAAAGGAAATTATTCATTGATGTCCAGTATGAATTTTGCAACTTCTTTAGCTACTCTTGAAATTTTATCCTTATTAGTATCTATTAATTCTGCAGATTCTTTTTCAGCTTTTATTATTAACATCTCGAACTGTTTTGTATCTCTCGCTTCCTCGATTTTCTTTTTGAGTATCTCTCTCGCTTCATGTTTTGCCTGCTCCAACCTTCTTACTCTATCACTTTGAGCTTTTTCAATTAGAAAAGATGATTCATTATTAGCTTCTGATACAATTTGGTCTGCTTGTCGTTCAGCAATCTTTATTTGTTCTATAATCTCTTGTTCTTTTGATGGCAAATATCTCACCGGACATATCTTTTCTCACTAGTTATGTAAGAGGGCAACATGCTAAACTTCTTTCTAATGAAGACTTTGAAAACTTAATAAATAAACCTTATGAAGCCTTCATAAATCATTTGACTTCTTTTGAAATTGGAGAGATTCTTAGGTTAGAGCCATCTTATCAATCTCATGAGATAGAGCGTATTTTAACAAGACAATTGTTAGATCAATATGATTTCATACTTCAAAACATGCCTAAATGGGGAAAAGAATTTCTTGAAGCATATATGATTAAATTCGAGGTAATGAATCTTCAGAGGATTATTAGATACCTTTATTCAAAAGCTGAAGTCAATTTAAGAGATGTAATTAATTTACGAGCTCAAGAGATGCTTGGGAGAACTTCTTTTATAGCAAAGCTTCTCCAGAGTGAAGATTTAGGTGTTTTTCTTGAAACAATAAAACTAACAGAGTATAAGACGGTAATCGAAACATCTGAAATACTTTATAGCAAAGTGGGAGATATCTGGCCACTTGAGTTTGCTTTAAATGTACACTATTTGAATTTGATGTTAGAAAAAGCTCAAAAACTTCCTAGAAATCAAAGAAGTGGAGCAATAAGCTTTGTTCATCAAGAGCTGATTACAAGTGTTCTCCTTGTTATACTAAAAGCCGATTTTGTAAATGTTGATGTAAAGGATGCTTTAGAGTTAATCTCATTACCAAAAGATATACCATTCAGACGACAGATTGTAGCTCTTGCTGATGAACGAAGTTTAAATATTGATTTAGAAATTCTCAAATCCTTAAATCAAGCTAAACTAACTGAAGGTATAGAGCGATATGAGAAAGATAAAATGTTTTTACACATAGAAATTGCTTTGAGAGCGAGAGAATTAGAATTTATAAGAAAGGTTTACTATAATGACTTTGGACTTTTAAGTATCCTATGTTATCTTAAACAATACGAAGCTCAGATTCAGGATTTGAACAAACTGTTATATCTCAAGGAGTATAAGTTCCCTGTTGAAAAAACCAGGGAATTAATTGTAAGCCTTGTTTAGATGAACCTCGTCAAACAACGATATTTAGGAGTATGAATGCAATTAGTAGACCATAGATTGCTAACGCTTCACCAAGACCTAGATAAATCAGATTTGGTGTGAACACTTCTGAATTTGCTGTTATTGAACCAATAGCAGCTGGTTCTCCTTTTGCTAATGTAATTGCCGCTCCTAGATTAGATACAACCATAATGAACATAGCTGCAATGTAAATCCAACCGTAAGTTAGACTAAAATCTGCTAATTGCAAAGTACCATCAAGATAGGGTTGAATCTTCGTATACATTACAAATGCTATTAAGAGCCCATATATAGCTAAGGCCTCCGCTAAAGCTAAATAGATTAATATGAAGATATTTAATCTCTGCTTTTCTGCAACGGCTGCAGCAGCTGCTTGAACTCCTTTTGCTAGCGGAATACCAGCTCCTAAAATCGTTAGCATAGTTCCTGCGATTCCAATTATTCCTAATACATATCCTTCAATTGCCATATTTACTCAAATCCATTTCTTTATTGAATACAAAAACTGGTTTATGTTGAATTCCACTTCCTTCATAGAATTTGCTGAAGAATTCATAAAAATGTAATCTTAAAGTTTGAACAAAAACTAATAAACCTTCTAGAATTAGTACAAAAATATTACCAAGTACTAAAATTAGTATTTTAAAGAGAATAAATCCAACTTGCTCTGCTAATGCATTAATAACACTCAGGAAAACCGCATGAGCAATGAGCATTGCAAGCATTCTTCCATAAGAAATAGTGTTACTTATGAAAGAACTGAATGATTCTAGAAGGTGTATTAATCCCATTCCCATTCCACTAAGAAAACTACGAAATATATTTTTTCTCTTCTTTTTAAACAAGATGGCCACAATCCCATGACCAAGCAGCGTTAATCCTACTCCAATAATGACAGAGACAAGCCCAACTAAAAGAAAACCTCTACCTGCTGGATCAATTCCAATGTTTAAAATTCCCAGACTTGAGAGAAAATATATAATTGCTGCGTAAAGAAAAACTTGAGGAGTTGTTTGTTCTAATATTTCTGAATACTCCTTGTGTTTTATCTGATTTACTACTCTAAGAACTATTCCTAATATGATATGAAGAGCTCCTATGATCAAAGTTAAGTTGAAAATTTCTACTAAATCCTTAATTGGACTTATAAAGGGGTATTCTAATCCAAATAGATATACTGGGTTAGTATACCCATGTTCTCTAATCCCTAATATCTCAACAATATGAAAACCAAAGGCTTCACCAAAAATGAATCCCATAATTGACGAAGTAATACCCATTACTAGTACAAGTAGAAACATTTGTCTTATACTTTTTTTCAACCCCCTAGCTAATACTCCTGTTAAACCAATTACAAGAAAAATTAGACCATGACCTACATCGCCAAACATAATTCCAAAGAAAATACTAAATGTAAAAATTAAGAAAATCGTAGGATCGACCTCATTGGATGCAGGAAGTCCATAAAGAGCCACAATATTCTGAAATGCGCTCTTAAGAGGATTCTTTGCTGGAGCTACAGGGATGTTTTTCATCCCTTCCGAAGGTTCATCATATTCCAGTATTACCTCTGGAAACTCAACTAAAGTTTCCTCAAGTATCCCAATTTCCTTTTCTGATACCCATCCTTGAAAAACTACTATTTTCTTGGTTTGCTTTGCAGAGACGTATATATTTAAGAAGTGACTATAGCTTTCGATTGACAATTTTATAGCAACAATATCCTCTTTATGTCTTATTGCAAATTGGTGTAGGCCATTTTCAATTTTAGATACTTCTTCACTTAAGTTATTAAATTCATTTAGAATTTCTTCCTCAAGTTCAGTTTTATCTAAATGAATCGGACCTTGATAGTTGTATCTATACCATCTTACAATAGATAGCTCTTTGATAAGTTTGGATATTTCTCCTTTTTTTCCTTTAACGTAAACAAAATATCTATCTTTAATTAAGGAAATTACTTCGTGTTTCTTAAAATGGGAAACAAAGCTTTCTGCATCTTCAATTCTAGATGTTGTTAATACTCCTATTAATGCTCTCTCATCAGAATCTACATTATACGGTCGTTCTTCTTCAATAAGTCTAAAACCCTTAGCAATTAGTTGGTCATTTTCTTTTAATTCAGTAAGTTCTTCCAATTTATCCTTTAAATTCTTAATTTCACTATTAAAGTTAGTAATCTGATTTTCTAGTTTTATTTCTATTTCTTCTAAATTCTCCCAGTTCTCAAAAATAGGTGATATCGTTTTCTGTTTTTTATATGCTCTAGCTAATTTTTGTCTAAATTTCTCCTTAGGCTCAGGAATTTGAACTATAAGATCTTTATAAGCCGATTCTAAGTGTCTAATTTTTTCCATTTTGGATGATGGATAAAAGTCTTCCAATCCTTCTATCGATATATTGTGCTTTACCATCAAACTTTCAGTTTCAGCCATTCTAATAACTACTTGAGGAAACACCTCTTTCGGTGTTATTATCGTTGCTTCAAACATTTTATCTGGAAATAAACCCATTTTCTTCACCTATGCAAACAGAATCTCATTTATTTTAGTCCTAATTTTATCTCTACTGGATTTCAATGTGTTTTCAATCGTATAATCTATCCTAATTCTCCCATAATCATCTGTGAGAATGAACCCACCTTGTGTCTTCAAAGACGAAACATCTACTTTAAAGTTTATCTTTTCCTTTTGAGCGATATTTGATGTGATTTTATTTAATATCTCCTTATCCTTTTTATCTGCAATGATATTCATCCCTTGTGCTGTGATGTTCCTTATCGTATAAATGAGAAGATTTTCTAAATATTTTGAATATCCTTTATTATCTCTCAATACAAGCATTTTCTTTTTAACTTGTTCAAAGACCTGATCAATCATACTTTCTCTAGCTTGAATAATAATTTTCTTGGCTTTTTGTTCAAATTCAGTTTCTGTTCTTTTTCTAATAAAATCTATTCTAGAGGTTTCTTTATCTAACTCTTGTTTTTTAACTTCATCAACAAGTTTTTTGGTTCCCTTTTCTATCTCTTCTAATTTTTGCTTAGCTTCCCTATTTATTATTATAGCTTCTTCTTCTGCAGCATTCTTGATTTTTGTAATCAGTCTTGTTAAAGAACTGCTTTCAGTGTCTTTTTCGGGGAGCTCTTCACTTTTCATTTTCATCACTTTATACTGGAAATAATAAGACAGGAATTTCTGACAATTCGACTACATATCTAACATAGTTTTTCAATAGTCTTTTTGTATAAATCTCCTTCCTTGTTCCCATAACTATGAAATCAACCTTTTCATTTTTGGAGGTTTCAATTATCCTTTCAGCGACTAATCCTTGGTCTAGTTCAGAAGTCATTAATAAATGAGTATCTGAAAAAGCAAGCTTGAGTTTTTCAAGAATGTTATTATACTGACTTTGATATTCTTCTAGAATCTGTTCGATAGTAGCGTTTCTATAACTAGCTAGATGTTCTACATTTTCTCTATCAATTACATACAACAGATGTATTTCTGTAACCCAATCAAAGAAGAAATCAAGAATTTGAGAGATTAGATTTTTACCGCTTTCAAAATCTCCTATTGCAATAAGTGCTTTTTTCATTGATTTCTCCTCTTTATTTTATTTTTTAACTCTATTTTTTGTTTAAGTTTCTTGATAGTGTAGATACTCTCCAATTCATAAGATTCTAACACTTCCTCAATATATTTGACTATATTTCCAAATCTCACTCGGTATACTTTATCCAAAGCATTAAGACTTAATTGTGTAGATTGAAGACTACGAATTACTTTGTATGCAAAATTCTCAACTTCTGCTAATTCAACAATTAAATCAAATATGTCACGAAATCTTTTTGCAGTTATCCACAGTGAACTAGAAATCCCAAAGAATCCATATGAAGGATCAGGGAGATTGACTAACTGTAAATCAGAGTAAGACACGCCCATATATTCAAGAGGGATAGAATCAATTGAAACCTCTTTTGGGATTGTTTCACTAAAAATATTAATCATATCTTTTCCTAATTCTGATTCAGTTTTGATATATTCATAATAAGCCTCACTAAGATTTGCCTTCATTTTCTCTCTCATTGTTATTGCTTGTCCTGAGATGATATGTAATTTCATTAGTAATGCTTCATATTTTTCTCTTAGTAAATCGTATGCTCTTTCAACTAATTGGAGCTTTTTCTTATATTTTAGCAAGTTATCCTTCGTTGGAGGAATATTAATTACGTCTCTCAATCAGAATCAGCTCCTTTATTATGGATATGTTTCAGAATTAGATCTTCAGATACTTTAGTTAATTCAGTTTCTGGAAGATTGGATAATAATGACCATCCAAGATCTAAAGAATCTTCAATTGATCGGTAGTCATCCCCTTGGTTCACAAAATTATCTTCAAATTTATCTGCAAACTCATATAAAATCTGATCTCGACGGTTTAGTTCCTTTTTTCCAATTACTTCTGCAAGTCTTCTTTTGTCTAATCCTTCAGCATAAGAAGCATAAAGTTGATTGCTTAAAGAAGGATGATCCTTTCTTGTATAGCCTTCGCCAATTCCATCTTTCATTAAACGAGAAAGCGACCCTAAGACATCAATAGGTGGATAAATTCCTCTATTATGTAAAGAACGATCGAGAATAATTTGACCTTCTGTAATATAACCTGTCAGGTCAGGAATGGGATGTGTGATATCATCATTTGGCATTGTCAGATTTGCAATTAGAGTAATGCTTCCTTGTGAACCTTCTATTATTCCCGCTCTTTCGTATATTGAAGCTAAATCTGAATACATGTAACCAGGATAACCCTTTCTAGATGGTACAGTTTCTAGAGCAACTGAAATTTCTCTTAAAGCCTGACAATAATTAGTTATATCAGATAGTATTGCTAGAACATGGTAGCCCTTATCAAAAGCTAGATACTCAGCAGTTGTTAATGCAACTCGAGGAGTTATAAGTCTCTCAGCTGCTGAATCACTTGCCAAATTAGTAAACATTACAACTTTGTTTAGCGTTCCTGTTTCTTCAAATAAACGCTGGAAATAGATGTAATCATCCATTGTCAAACCCATAGCACCAAAAACAATGGCAAATTTATCTGTACCTTCTGCTCCTGCAATTCTTGCTTGTTTCACTATTTGACCTATCAGCTGGTTATTTGGTAATCCTGCTCCTGTAAAGATAGGTAATTTTTGACCTCTTACTAAGGTGTTCATTGAATCTATTGAAGAAATTCCTGTTTCGATGTAATTTCTTGGATAAACTCTTGATGTTGGGTTGATTGGAGATCCATTAATGTCCCTGTATTCATCTGAGTAGATGCTTGGTAATCCATCCAGAGGTTCTCCTTGAGAGTTAAATACTCTGCCAATCATATCTTCAGCTACAAACAGCTGCATGGTTCTTCCAAAAAATTCAGTTTCAATTTCATCCTTTTCTATTTCATATGTACCTTGATAAAGTAGTATGATGACTCTTTCCTCTTCAATTGCTAGAACTCTTCCTTTTCTAGAAGGTTTGTTTGGCAGCTTTACTTCTAAATATTCTCCCATTCGGATACCTGTAACACCTTCTATGATAATGATTGGTCCTCGAATTTCTGATACTCCTCTAACTGTTATACGAGCCATTCATCACACCTTATATCCGTATTTAGAACCTAGTTCCTCCATATCCGTATGGATGTAATCTTCTATTTTGTTCATTCGGATTATATTATCGTTCGGAACATCTTCTTTCATTCGTTTTAGTATCTTAACTGTTTTTAGACTAATGATTAGAGAGATCGGGCATCCATTCTTTATTAGAACTTCAGCTCTATTATAAAATAGAAGCATAAGTTTCATCATTTTCATTTGTTTTTCAATAGGACAGAAAGAATCAATCTTATCAAAGGCATTTTGCTGGAGAAATCCTTCTTTAATTATTTCTGCTACTAATATGATTAACTGTTCATCAGCAGGTAATGCCTTTGAACCAATTAGCTCAGCAATGTGTTGAAGTTCATCATCTTTTTGTAAAATTGTAAACATTTCTTGTCGATAACGACCCCAATCTTCCAGGCCTGACTCCAAAGCCCATTCTTCTATTACTTTTATATATCCTGAATAACTGTTTAGCCAGTTAATTGAAGGGAAGTGTTTTCTATTGGCTAAATTGGGATCTAGCCCCCAAAAAGTCTTTACAAAACGTTTTGTGTTTGCAGTAACTGGTTCACTGAAATCACCACCAGGAGGAGAAACAGCTGCAGTTATGTTAATTGACCCCTCTCTATAAGGAGAACCTAATGTAATAACTTGACCAGCTCTTTCATAGAAATTAGCTAATCTTGCACCTAAATAAGCTGGATAACCTTCTTCTACTGGCATCTCTTCTAATTGTCCAGCAATTTCTCTCAAGGCCTCTGCCCAACGACTTGTACTATCTGCGGTAAGTAGAACGTTGAATCCCTGGTCTCTATAGAATTCAGCCATAGTTATTCCCATGTAAATTGAGGCTTCTCTAGCTGCAACAGGCATATTAGAAACATTAGCTATTAGCAGTGTTCTATCCATGAGTGGGTTTTGAGTGTGTGGATCTACAAGTTTAGGAAATTCTCTCAAAACATCAGTCATTTCATTTCCCCTCTCTCCACAACCAATGTATATAACAACATCAGCATCACTCCATTTGGATAACTGATGCTGAAGGATAGTTTTACCTGTTCCAAATCCTCCTGGAATTGCAGCAGTTCCACCTTTGGCTATCGGGAAGAACATATCTATTATTCTTTGACCTGTTACAAGAGGTTCATGTACAGGTAATTTTTTTAAGAATGGTCTGGCAATTCTTACAGGCCATTCGTGCATCAAAGTTAATTCTTCCTTCTTTTTATCTGATCCCTTTAATTCAGCTATGGGATCTGTGATCTTAAATTCTCCCTCTTCCTGAATGGACAGTAATTCCCCAGTTGTATTTGGAGGAACAATAATATTACACCTTATAGTCTCTGTCTCTTGAACAGAGCCTAGCACATCACCTCCTTTCACCAAATGACCTTTTGTTAAATCTTTATTTGGTTCAAACTGCCATTTTTTGTATCTATCTAAAGCATTGATATGAATTCCTCTTTGGATAAATGGTGAAGATGATATCTTCTTTATTTGTTCTAATGGTCTTTGAATTCCATCAAAAATATTAGATAATAATCCTGGACCAAGTTCAGCTGAAAGAGATTTTCCTGTAAGATAAACAGGATCATTTATCTTCAATCCCTCAAGAGGTTCATAAACCTGAACTGTAGCAAAATCTCGTTCAATTTCGATAACTTCACCCATGAGTTTCTCTTCACCAACATAGGTTATTTCTCCCATCCTATATGACAAAAGACCTCTAACTTCAACAGTAGAACCTTTTATTGTAACGATTCTGGCTCTTTCTTCAGCTGAATGAGGCATTTGTGCAATTAGAAATTTATATAATAAATAGTTTACTCACTGACCATATTTATAGCACAAAGCTTTAAACAAATAAACAGATTATATTTTCAATGTCAAATCTGGAGTCATCAAAGAAAGCTTTTGTTATTGGAGCTAGAGAAACTGTAAGAGGTTTTAATTTAATAGGTGTTCCAGGTCAGGAAGTATTTACACCTGAAGAAACGCTTGAAAAACTAGAAGAAGCTTTGCAAAAAAACTATTCTTTGATTATTCTTTCTGCTTCTGCGATAATTGGAATCGAGGATACTCTTGAACATATTAGATTAGAAAATGCTACACCAATAATTGTTCTTTCGGATATTAATGTGAAAATTAATCCTAGAGAATTAGAAACAAAATTTAGAAAGTTTATGGGTTACTAGAACATATTTCTCACTTTTTCACGCAGTCTACTCCATGCACTTTTTCAACTATTTTGAATCGAAGTTTCTGATAGATTCGTACTGCTGGTAAATTTGTTTCCTCAACCCAAAGAGTTATTTTTTCAATGCCTTTATCAAAAACAACTTCACACATTTTTGAGCTTAAATCATAGCCCATACCTCGGTTACGATTTTGTTCACTAACCCAAACTCCTCTTATTATTGCAAAAGAGAATCGGTCATTTTGAACATAATGCGGAGTGAAAGCACATCCAATTAATTCATTGTTTTCTATTATTCCTACTCCTCCTAATCCTTGGGAAAAGAGAATTCTATGTTTTAATCCAAGAAGTTTGGCATCTTCTAGGAGCAATTTTCTAGATTGATATACCTTTTGTGGGATAAAATTTTCTCTATCTAGTTCCATGCAAACAAATGTATTGATATCTTTATTCTGTACAGATTTATCCATAGGAGCAAACTTTGTGAAATAGTCTATAATGAGTTCCCTCCATTCTATATCAAAAGAAAGACTAATTTGTCCCTTTGGGTTGAAATTTTCTAAGATTTCTTTATTAGGCGGTCCAAAAACTGTTGTATGCAAGTCATAAGAACATCTGAAGGAAGCACCAAGGTTGTCTATGATTATTATTTCTGGACAGGTATAAATATCCCATATCATATATCCTAATCTAGCAATTCTAGTTCCAGCTGCCTTAAAAAAATCCTCAAACTCTTCCATTATATTTTAGATATTTGAAGGGGGGTATAAATCTTCTTCTCAAAATCAATGTTAAACATATTTTGGTCCATACAGTTCTTCATCAAGTTTATTTAGATAATCTTTGTATTCTTGATTATTAGCGATTTTAAAGGCTTTCTTTACTCTAACCGTTCCCTCATATTTTTGACCCATTTTAATTAGAGCTTGACCAGAAATAAATAACGCTTCGTCATTTTCTTTTGACAAAGTTAATAACTCATTGCAGAGATTGAATGCTTTTTGCATATTACCTTCAGCTAGATATAGTCTTGATAATTTATTATAGATAGACGCGTTCACAGGTCTTGTTTTTTCTTCTACTTGTAATGCTTGGAGATATTTCTCCTTAGCTATATCATAATGGCCCATGAAGTGATAGAGATCACCGAGTTCTTCATAAAGATCCTGATTAGTAGGTTCAAGCTCAATAGCTTCATTGTAAGCATCAGTTGCGGAAACGAAATTTTCAAGCTCTTTGTAGCTTTTTCCTAATAACCTCCAAACCATAATGTCTTCTCTCTTAGTTCTCAAATATGTTTCAAAACTTAGTACAGCTACTTGATACTCTCCCCGAGCCATTGCCAGTTTTCCTCTTCCAAGCCAAGATTGGGTTGCTCTCGAGTTCAGAGATGTAGACTTAAAATAATAATTTTCAGCAATCTCAGTTTGATTACGAATTCTATAGATCTCTCCTAGAAGTTCATAAGCTTCCCAATAATCAGAATCTTCAGCGATAACACTGGACAATTCAGTGATTGAATCATCGAATTTACCCATTAAATAATAGACTTTTCCTTTAAGATAT
>JAUWJS010000009.1 GCA_030607575.1 Candidatus Heimdallarchaeota archaeon
GAGAGAAGCGCTTACGGATCGCTTGTTACTGTTCGCTGGATATAGCCTCGAGGATCACCATGAAGTTGGTGCATAGCTACAATCCTTCAATGTATATCCTGCACTGGCTTATTTAAACACCAAAAAATGTACAAAAAACATCTTATAATTGACTTAAATAAAGAAACTAATCACCAGACTAATTAATTTTGAAAAAGGAAAAAGGATTTAAATTGTGTAAAAAGAAACCCAATTATAATAGAATAAAAGAGGAATTCAAATGTCCGTTGAAGAGCATAGACAAATTGCAAAACAAAAGATGAAGGGAAAATGTGGAGTATATAGAATCTGTGACGGAGGAGACAACAAAATCTGTCAAGGTCACAGTTATGGTTCTCCTATAGGTTTTGGAGGAGTAGGTTCAGGAGCAGCTTTCAAAAATAATGTTAGTGCATTAACTGATATTAACCTTAAGATGCGAGTTATTGGTGAGGATTATACTCCCGATACAAGCTATGATTTCTTTGGTCATAAAATAACTATGCCAATTATGGGAGCTTCAATAACTGGCGTTAATTCTTTTGGAGGTGATAGTGTTATCACTGAACCAGCGTTCTGCAAAGCAACTGTTCTGGGAGCAAAACAAGCTGGAACAATAGGCTGGCGTGGAGATACTTTTACTTATGATTGGGACTTTATGCCATGTTATGATGCTATCTGTAAAGCTGCTGAAGGTTGGGGCGTTAAGATTAGCAAACCCAGAGATCAAGATACCTTGAAGAAAGTTTTCAAAATGTATGAAGAAGGTGTAGCTTTAGCTGTAGGAATTGATGTAGATGGATGTGGTAGCACAATCATGGCAGCTCATAACAAACCAGTCTTTCGTAAATCGATTGATGATATAAAAGAACTAGTTAAGTCAACAAAACTTCCATTCATAGTCAAAGGAATAATGTCTGCTGAAGATGCTAAAGCAGCTGTAGAAGCTGGTGTTTCAGCTATAGTTGTTTCAAACCACGGAGGAAGAGTTCTTGACCACACCGTAGGAACTGCAGATGCTTTATTCGATGTTGTAGACGCAGTCAAGGGGAAAACAACCATCATAGCTGACGGTGGTGTAAGAACTGGTTATGATGTTCTCAAAATGCTTGCAATTGGAGCTGATTCTGTACTATTTGGACGTGATATTGTTCGCGCAGCTGTTGGCGGTGGAGCTGAAGGTGTGAAAGCTTTCTTTGAATTACAGCAAAAAACTTTGGTTAAAGCAATGAAAATGACTGGAGCTGCTAAATTAGAAGAAATTTCCAGAGATATAATCTATTGTTAATTGTTCGTCACTTTGATAGAATCTCTTTTACTTTTTCAATTGAAATAGCTTCTTTCTTGTTATTATCTCTACCAATTATAGTTGTTGCTTTTAGTAGGGAGTTGATTATAGCTTCTTCAGTTGTTTCGACTACAGCTCTTAGTAAATCTCGGAAAACCTTTGTATTTTCATTTACAATTGTCATGCTCTTAGTTTTTTCTTTACTATCATGATCAATTTTGTTTTCAGTTGAAAAAACAATTGCAACATCCCCAGAACCATGAGAACCGTAACTACCTGTATTAGCAAGCCCTAAAGGGGTTCTTTTAGCTAATCTATTCAGTTGTCTAGCATTTAACGGGGCATTAGTAGCAATTACAATTATTATTGAACCATCTTCTATTTTTGAGGTTTCTTCTTTCTCACTTTCCTCAATAAACTTAGCAAAATTATGACCTAAAATTGTCAAATCATTTTTTCTACCAAAATTAGATAATACAAGAGTTCCTAAAACATATTCTATTTCTTCATCTTTAATAACTCTAGATGAACTGCCAATTCCTCCCTTATATCCAAGAGCTGACATACCCGTTCCTGCGCCCACAGATCCTTCTTCAAAATCTGAAGAAGCGTTTTCTATAGCATCAAGAACATGAATCTTTTGAACATGTCTTCCTTGAATATCATTCAAATATCCATCATGACATTCTCCTACTACAATATTTATTGTAGAAGTTTTTATTCCAATATCAGGATTCTTCTCAAGATGATAATCTAATAAAGCATCAGTAACTTTAGAGATATTCAGTGTATTGGTCAATCCAATGTAGGATTCAATAGTTCCCAGCTCCTCAACTTGAACTAAACCAGTTGTTTTTCCATACCCATTAAAGACATATGAACTCGCTAAAACCTTATCGCGATAGATATTCCCCGAATGAGGTTTTACTACCGTTACACCTGTTCTAATGGGTCCAAAACCCGGTTTTAATTCACCTTCTCCAGCAATTATTGTACTATGCCCCACTGAAACATCAGTAACGTCAGTTATAGAATTTCTCTCTCCTCTCTCTAAAATTCCTACTTGGAATCCCAATTCATGAAGTTTAGACCTTTTGTTGTCCATTTCTTCTACCATAGTTTCTGATAAGAAGTAGATTTACATTAAGTTTTTGTTTTCTACGAGTAGAGAAAGGTCTCCAATACCAGTTTTTCATGAATCTCTTTATACATTGCAACGATGGTTTCTTTAGCTATTTCTTTAGCGAATTTACGTTTTATTCTCTCCTCAGGTTTTCTCTTTCTCCAGATATTGGAAACGAGCTGATAGAACAGTTTAGCAAAATAGTAGAGACTTAGGGGAAGGGCTAATATGACTTTGAAGATGAATAATAATACCTTCCAAAGCATTCCAAGAGATTCTTTAGCTTCTGCCTTTGTTGCTTCGTCTAATTCCTCATGAGGTTCATCAGCAAGGAGCAAGGAGTTTAATCCTTTTTGGATTTCGATAAATTTAGATCCAAGATAGACAGCTGATCTCTTTGTCCAGTTTTTAGAAAACATCATCTTGAATCGATTTCCAATGTGTTTTCCATAATGATAGAAAATCAGGAAAAACTCGAAAAATGGTATAAAGATACCTATTACCATGTTTCTGGTTTTTTTAGCAATTCTCTTAATGAACTTTTCTTTGGATAGATGGTCTAGAAAGTATCTTCGACCTCCTAAAGCAATAGAAAATGCTAGTTGATTATATTCTAAATCACTAAAAGGAAGGTCATATTTCTCTTCAACTTTCATAATACCTTTCAATGCTCCATTGAGCAGAATAGAACTGAAAAATTCTTTTGAAACAAATTGCTCATCAAGCTTTCTTCTTACAAAATTAAAAGTTTGTTTAGCTTCCTTATATTTCATAGAATTTTGCTCTGCAAAACTTGCTAAACCAGGTTCTTTTAGGAATGGAATAAGGTAAGTTTCTTTTTGCCATAAAAGAAGAGAAAACACTCTAGAAATAGATTCTTCTATATTGTTCATGTCGAGTCTATCTTCAGTTTCAGAAGAAAGAAATTCTTCGTAAAGATTCTTAGTTTTATCAGGCAAAGAGAAAGAAGAAACACTCACTATATTAGTAAATCGTTCTCTTAGGGTAGTTAAATCTCCAACAATATCTAGCTTGAATTCTTCATAAGTGGAAGCATCGACAGGTGGAGATTCAAAAAACGTAAAGCTTGCTTTGGAAGCTATATATGGTAGAGCAAAAACATTCTCTAATCTCTGATAGAATGACCCCCAACTATATGCACCCATTTGAACTAATCTTAAACTGGAACGATGAAAAATAGCATAGATAGGTCCGAAAATGGTTGCTACAAAAGAAAGCATACCCATAACGGTTGAGCAAACAACTCCAAACAAAGTTATAACTACCCAAAGAGCTTTATCACCAAGTGAGCTCAACCAAGCACTCTTACTGATAATCCCATCAATAAGGGCATCAAAACTGATGGTTTGGCTACCAATCAAAACAATGGAAGCTGCAACAATTAAAACAATAATTAGGAGATGATCATAAGTTTCTCCAACACCTCTTTGAATAGGATAAGCTTTGTTAATCCTATCTTCTTTCATAACAACTTCATCAATCTCTTCCTCAAATTTAACTAATTCCATTTTTTCAAGACTAGAGAAGAGGTTAGAGATATAGAGAAGATACCGTCGCCAGAGATTAAGTATAGGTACTAATTCTCGAAGACCTCGAGGAATGAGAAGCTCGTAAATAAAATACAATATCTTAACAAGAACTACAATAAAATAGAGAAGAAGACCAAGTACCCAAAGAAAAGGAGTAAGGACAACTGTAAGGATATTGCTAAAGAATTTTTTCATGTACATTACAACATAGCATGAACTATATTTTTAATTTTGTGATACTAAAAATGGAAGAAAAGAGGATTAGTATTTAACCCTTGGGTCAATAAAGACATACGTGATATCCGTCAGAAGACGAGCTACGAGAAATAAAAATGGGAAGATAGTATTAGTTGCCATCATCATGGGGTAGTCCCTGAAGAGCGCTCCTTCCAGAAAGTAAGTTCCTAGACCGGGCCATCCGAAAACTGTTTCGATCATCACTGAGCCTGCTAGAAGCCCTGGGAGTGAGTTCCCGACAATTGTAACAATCGGTAAAAGCCCGTTTCTGAATGCGTGTTTATAAATTACTCCTCTGTCTTTAACTCCTTTTGCTCTTGCTGTTGTTATATAATCTTGCCTTAATATCTCCAGCAATTGTGATCTAATCAATCGTGCCAAAAATACAAGATGTCCCAAAGTCAATGCTAGTGTTGGTAATATCAGATATTTGTAGAAGCTTGCGTTAAGCAAAATTGGTTTCACAAACGCATCCTTATTTGTTACTCCTGTAAAATTAAATAATTTGAAAGATAAGAACATGAACAGCTTAGCTATCCAAAACAAAGGCATTGAGTATCCCAATAACATCGCTACAGTTAGGGATCTATCCCAGAAACTGTTTCTTCTTGTTGCTGAAACCACCCCTATTGCAGTGGATAATAATAATGATAATACAAACGATATAATGTTTAGTATCAAGGTATATGGTGCGTGATCCGATATTATCTTCGCTATTGGTACCCCATGTCCTGCTTGTGTATTGTACCAAGAATCTCCAAAGTCAAAACGCAATAGATCACTTATATAATCAACGTATCTTGTGAACCACGGAATTGTGTAAAGATCAACGTCCAGCAACCCCATTTCTATTGCTTCTCTATTGTAAGCATTATTGTAACAATCTGGATTATCACAATGAATTAATCCAAGTCTAACTATAACTGGATCTCCTGGGCTTACATTTATTAGAGTGAAATTCATCAAAGTAATTCCAAGCATAACCGGAACTATATATAACACTCTTCTAATTATGTACCCTTTTAATGACAAATCATCACAGCTTAAATTTGTTTTGAATTCCTGTTCTTTTTTGTTTCTTTCTATCAATTATGATAAATCTTTCTAATTGTCATCAGCTAAATTCAATGAATAATTATTCATACCTATATATTTATATAGTTAATTAGATAAATCGTTAATCATGGTTCAGAATCGCAAAATAGAGCGACGTTGTATTAGTTATGAAGGACACGTCTTTAAGCCTGTAGCCGTACCCATGAAAGATTTAGAACAGATTACTTTAACAAAAGAGGAAATCACTGCTCTTTATTACTCAGATTTTCTCTCGATTAAACAGAATTCTGCTGCTGAAAAGATGGGTATCTCCCAAGCTTCTTTCAGCCGAGATTTGGCTACTGCTCATTCTAAAATTGCTGATGCATTTTTTAGTACAAAAGCTATTTTGTTTGAAGAGCCTGAAGAAAAGGAAGATGAATAATTTGAAAGTTGCTATACCAGTATCATCAAAAGATGACAATCCAACAATGTATGAAAGATTTGGACGAGCTAGTTACTTCTGCATTATTGAGACAGAAGATGATTCATCTGTTGTATTAGCTAATCCAGCAGTTGAAGCACGAGGAGGGGCAGGTTTGAGAGCTGTTGAATTTTTAATTAGTAATCAAACTCAGTCAGTTATTGTTCCTCAATTGGGACCTAATGCTGATCAAGCTCTTCGAAGGGCTAATATCACTATTTTTCAGGGAGAATCACTTCCTGTAAAAGATTTGATAGCTAAATGGAAAAATGAGGAATTAAGTAAATTATAGGAGATAAAAAAATGAAATATGCAGTACCTTTAGATAACAAAAATGACAAAGATGAAAGGAGTTCTATTGTAGGTCAACATTTTGGACATGTTCCATATTATGCTATATGGGATGAAGAAACAGATACTATCGATATCATTGAAAACAGAAGTGATCACAAAGGTGGCATTGGGCTACCTATGGAGTTTCTAGCAGATAAATGTGATGTTGTAATTTGTAAAGGAGCTGGTGCTAGAGCGGTTAGTTTGGGAGCACAGCTAGGATTACAGGTGTATATGGGTGCACAAGGGTCACTCAAAGATACCATTAATTTCTTTAAGGAAGGCAAATTGCACAAAGCTACACAAGATGACGGATGTAAACACTAAACTGAAGGAAACAACCAATGCAAATAACAATAGTTTCCGGCAAAGGAGGAACTGGAAAAACCTCTCTTGCTGTTAGCTTAGCGATGACATTAGAGAACGTTCAGCTTCTTGATGCAGATGTTGATGAGCCTAATTGTTCTCTATTTCTAGACTTAAACACTAAACTAGTAGCAGAAGCAAAGATACCTATTCCTGAGATTAATTACGATCTGTGCACTTTATGTGGTGCCTGTAGTTCAAATTGTGAATATAATGCACTTATGAAAGTTCCGGATCAGATTCTTGTTTTTGAAAAAATGTGCCATGGGTGTGGATTATGTAGCAAAATATGTCCTGAAAATGCTATCACTGAAGTACCTAGAACCATAGGTCATCTCTACGAGGGTAAAAATGAAGATTTTCTTTTTAATTTCGGAGCATTAATAGTAGGTGAAGAATTATCTACACCGGTAATTTCTCAGTTAAAACAATTAATCTCTAAAGATAAACCTATAATCGTAATTGATTCACCCCCTGGATCCTCATGTCCTATGGTTGAAACGGTTATTGATTCAGATTATGTCATTTTAGTCAGCGAACCAACACCATTTGGACTTTCTGACATGAAAATGGTTGTAAAAACATTAAGGATTCTTGAAAAGAAGTTTGGAGTAGTTATAAACAAAGATGGAGTAGGAAATAAAGAATTAGAATTGTACTGTCAAAAAGAAGAAATACCTGTTCTTCTCAAAATTCCTTTCAATCTAGAAATAGCTAGGAACTATTCCGAAGGAATTCCTTTCTTAAATGTTCTACCGGGTATGGATTCAGAACTTAAACAAATGATTGTTGATATTAGGGAGGCTTTACAATGAAAGAAGAGAAAATCAGACAATTAACAGTTATTTCTGGAAAGGGAGGAACTGGGAAAAGCTCAATTATTGCTGCCTTAGCTAGCAATCTTCAAGATAAGATTATTCTTGCAGATGCTGATGTAGACGCAGCTGACCTATATCTAATATTTGAGCCAGTCAAAACTGTTTCTTTCGATTTTGAAGGATTAAAGAAAGCTAAAATTGATTTGAACTTATGTACAGAATGTGGGATTTGTTTAGAAACTTGTAGATTTGATTCAATATCTGACGACTTCATAGTAAATCCAACTAAATGTGAAGGATGTGCAGCTTGTTATCATATGTGCCCAGTTTCAGCAATAGAAATGTTAGACAACATATCTGGTCAATACTATATTTCAGATACTCGAATTGGAAAGATGATTCACGCAAGACTCTATCCTGGAGAGGAAAGCTCCGGTTTGTTGGTTGCTGAAGTAAGAAAAGTTGCAAAGCAAACAGCTGAGGAACAAGGACGCAAACTAGTCTTAATTGATGGTTCGCCAGGAATAGGTTGTCCAGTAGTCAGTTCATTAGTAGGAGCTGATCTAGCACTAGTTGTTACAGAACCTACACTATCGGGTTATCATGATTTAGATAGAATACTACAGCTGTTGAAAATATTTAAAATCCCAGGATACATCATTATTAACCAATTTGACATAAATGAGGATATTTCACAAAAAATAGAAAAAGAATTTCAAGAAACGTTTCCTATAATAGAGAAGATACCTTATAATCCCATTTTTGTTGAAGCTATGATTGAAAAGAAATCAGTACTCGAAATTGATTCAGAAGATAAAGAAGTTCAAAAAGTTAAGAATTTGTTAATTAAACTTAGCAATTTTGTTTTAGAAAAAACTGAATTGGACAATTAGATTTAAAGAGTACTTTCTTCTTACTTTTTTTATGGAGCTAAAACAAGATTATTTTGCAGGCGGGAAGAATCATAAAATATTCTTTCAATCGTGGATTCCCAATAATCCAAAAGCAATTATTCAGATAATTCATGGTTTTGCTGAGCATTCCGGACGATACAAATATCTAATTGATAAACTGACCTCAGCTAATTTTATTGTTTACGTTAACGATCATAGAGGTCATGGAAGAAGCGAAGGAAGAAGAAACCACATTAGAAGCTTAACAGAATTTGCGGAAGATTGCTATAATCTTACAAATATAATTAAAAAAGCACATCCTAATCTAGATTTATTTCTTCTAGGCCATTCTATGGGGTCTTCAGTAGCTCAAAGGTATGCTATTCAACATCAAGATGAAATTAAAGGTTTAATTCTTTCTGGGACTGGCTCAAAAGTTCAAGAAACACCAATAATCATGGTTAAGTTAGCATCAATTATGTCCAAAATTTTCCCAACCTTTTCAGGTCCTACAGGAATAGACCCTAACAACCTTTCATCGGATCCTAAATCTGTTGATAATTATAAGAATGATCCTTTAATAAATTACAAAAAATCAACAGCTGCTATGGGAATGAGTATGTTTAAACACTATTCAGAGGTTAAGGATAAAATTTCTAGTATAAAAATTCCTGTACTTTTTCAGAGTGGAGAAGATGATATAATGATGCTAGATGCAGAAGAAATTTTTGAAGACTTAACAATCAAAGATAAAACAATGAAAACTTATCCAAATTGTAAACATGAAATGTATACAGAATCTCTTCAAAACAAGGATTTAGCTATAAACGATTTAATTTCTTGGATTCTTACTCATCTTCAGGACTAGAATATTCTTTGATTAGTAAAGCATCCCCTAAATGAATCTTTGCTTCATCTTTTGGGAAGAAGAAATATTGCCCTTTCTTTCTTAAAGCTAATATCTGAAAGAAATCATCTGTTAATTCAGCTTCTCTAACAGTCATTCCAATATAAGGAGAACCTCTCGCTACATGAATGTAATCTAAAGCTTCAGACGAATCATCTACAACATCTTCTAGAAGGGAATAAGGTTTATGTCTCATTGTAACTCCAAAAGCTATTTTTGTTGCTGCATCAGCTATTTCCTCAAAAGAATCTGCCATCCTTAGATAAGCTATGAGTGTTTTATCATCCATCATATTTTGCTTATACAATCGTAGAACTTCTTCAATGAGCTCGAATTGTAGATCGTCTACTTTATCTTCAGTTGTTAGGATTAGATTCTTTACTTCAGGTAAATCTTCTAATGCATAAAGATAAGCTAAATCCACAACTAACTCAGCTGATTCTTTCATTGTAACTAACAAGTCTTGATGATACTTCAATTCATCTTTTGGATGGTCTAAATCTTCAGAAATAATCTTTTCTCTCGCTTCTTCGACTGATTTAATTCTCCCATTAACTAATTCAATGAATTGATTAACGTTTTCTAAAGGACCTCTAAAGATGAGTAAATCCCCAGCCAACATCACTTCATCATAGTGAAGCAAGAGCTCATTCTCTGATCTTATAATACCTATCACATCAATTCCGATGAGATCATGTAGATCTGCTGCAACCTCTGATTTTCCACATAGACAGGACTTCTCATCTAAACGGACTAAGTCAACGATTTGATCCATGTGTTGTTGAATATGTTTAAGCTCATCTGCAATATCGTAATCTAATAGAACTAATGAAGCCATATCGGCTGCTGAATCAGATATTAAATTGTTAGCCTCACCGATTATATAGTAAATTCTCAGCTGCTCTGCTTGATTTAGGGTTTTTATTGACACTGACAGTCTATCTAATAGATTTTTGTACAAACCATCTATTTTTTCTTCTAAAATTAACACTTGTTCAGCTACTAATTTATCAGAATAAAGTAAAGATGCAAATGCTAAATCCACGCAAATCTCTGAAAGCGTCTTTATCTCAATTAATATTTCTTTAACACTAATAGGTTCATTATCGCTCATTGCTGATCGAACACTCTTTCATAGAATTATAAATTGATAATAATATCAACTTTTCGCTTCGGTTTAGTTGGAAAGATTCTTAATAACACTTATAAAACTGTGAAAATCATAAATTCTGTGGATACTGAAATAACTAAAAAGAAATTCTTTTTCATGGAAAAGAATGAGATTCTAATTCTTGCAGGAATTTTCTTTCTTGGTATGTCTACAGCAATGTTTTCACCATATGCACCAATTTGGTTAATTCAAATTTTCAATGTGGATCGGTATTCTATTCTTGGCTTTGTAGCCATAATTCCGTATTTTGTGATAGCTATTGGAACCACAGTATGGGGGATAATGAGTGATAAATTTGGAAACAAAAGATTTGTCTTTATGGGATTTATTGCCGCAGGTTTGATGTATTTCACTTTGATGTTCATAAATAATCCATATGCTTTTCTAGCTGTGATGCTAGTGGGCTACATATTCATTTCAGGGCAAACATCAAATATCTATTCTTATGCCACTCTAACTTCATCTAAGAAGAAGGAAGTAATCTTGGGGGAAATAGCCGCAACTTTTAGCTTAGCTTGGTTGGTCGCCAGTCCTATTGCTGCACTAATTCACGATAATACTGCTACTTTCAGCTTAAACTGGTATTCTTCTTCATCTGTTAGTTCAATTATTACTCTGAATGCTCAAGCACCTACAAACGGTATTCTAAACTTTGCAAGCTTTCTTTCAAAATTCTTCTCCGACGAATTAGTAAACCATCCAGCTCAAGGAGTACAATTATTCATAGCAATAATTAGTTGTGTAATTGCTTCAATTTTTATTCTTTTCACAAAAGAAGAACGAAGAGAGAAAAAACAAGTGAAAGAACAAGAATCAAAGAAAATAGGAAAACTAACTGAGTTCAAACTTATTTTTGTTGTTCTAATGTTAGTTGCTTTCTTTCAAAACGCTACATCAGGAGGTTTTTGGTCTTACGCTTCCCTATATTTCATAGATTATCTAAAAACGCCTGCAGTGTATTTCAGCTATTTTCTAATAGGTACGACTACGATTGGAGTTGTATTATCATTACTATTAGGAAGATTAGCGAAAATACGAAAAATTACTTCAGCTGTTATGGCTTTCACATTTCTACAAATACTTATCTATTTACTAATGACATTATTCCCTCTAAAAGTTACTCTAGGTCTGATAGTTTATAGTTTCCCAATGTATATAATCGCAACTATTTGTCTAACTGGTCTAGTTGGAACTTTCTCAAATAAATTTAGAAGAGCAACAGCATTTGGTCTATTCAACACAATCGGAATTGCTGGTTCAATCTCAGCAACTTTACTAATGGGAATTGTAGCTGATAAATCATCTAAAGGGTTAATAAGCATGTTAGGCTTTGCTTTAGGATTCTCAATTTGTACCTTTATTTTGACGATTATCCTTTCGATTATTATTGAAAAAAGAAAGCATTTAATCTGAAAAACTTAAGAATATGAAAACTGAGTGGTCAATAGTGACCAGCATCTTAAATATCTGTGACCAATCAATATAAGCATACAAAACTTAAGGTGAAATAAATGAACTTTGATGAATTAGGAGAAAAACTTGGAGAAGAAATAGAGAAAAAAGTTAAATCAAAAGGTAAAACTAGAGAAATTACTGATGCTGCTGAGATAAAAGAAATTCTTAGCGCAGTTTCTGGAGAGGTTCCAGCACTAATCAAGAACATCTTTTCAGCAATCTATGATCCTGAAATAGCTACCAATTATGGTAAAGGAATCGTTGCTCTTCATGAACAGCTTACAGGTCAAGGATTACCTGATGATATGGTTAGAGAAATAATTATGAATTTCTCTAAATCTTTCGATATAGTAGGAAAAGCTCTGAAGTCAAACATCAGTATAGATTAAGACGATGATTAATAGAAATAGTTGGTGTCAACTTGACAGATAAATTGTATTCAATTATTGTATCTATCAATTATATTTCTTATTTAATCATAGTGCTTCCATTGATGTTACTATATTATCTGATAACAAATCCAGTGAAGAGAACCAGAAATCAGAGAGCACTAAGAAAAGAGCTTAAGAAAGGTGGCATTCCAAAACAGCTAAGAAAAGAAATAGCTGAATCCTACAAGGATTTAACTAAGCTTTTCAGTTTCAGCAGTATTTTGAAGATGAGAAAAGAAGTAAGTTAAGATTAATGTAGAAAAGGTTTCATCTATGTCCGGAAATGAAATAGCTTTAGAAAGTAGAATATCAGAACTAGAGGAAAAAATCAATTATGTAATTATTCAAATAACTAATCTACAGGATAAAGTTTCAGATAGTAACCCAGAACTAAAACAGATGATGAAATTATTACAAATTCTCACATCCACTTTACAAATTTCAAAAGCTCCTTTAACTTTAGCTTCACAGACTCTAACGCTAAAAGATACTATTTTACAAAGATTTCCTGATCTAAAATATGATTCAATCTCAAAAGCTATAATTGTAGCTTTGGATAGGAAAAAAAGACTAAACATCTCACAATTAACTGAACAAGTGAGAAAAGAAAGAGGATCTGCATCTAGAAGGATTGTCCGCGAAAGGATAGATAAACTAATTGAATCTGGAATTATAGCTGAGGTTGATTCTGGATATGGACGACAACTTGAGCTTGTTGAATTTGAAAAAGAAGAAGAATGATTATTTCCAGACTTCTTTCATAACTCTCAGAAGATTCTGAGATTCTATTTTTTGTACATCTTCTTTATTATACCCATTTTTTCCCAAATAATAAACTAATACAGGATAGTAACTAACATCCTTTACCACATCAGGTACTGTAGCTCCATCAAAATCTGATCCAAAACTAATGTGATTGATTCCTACTAATTCTACAATATAATCAATATGTTCTTTTATATCTCCCAATTGAATTTGTCCTTTTTTCTTATCACTAGAAAGAAAAGACACACAGAAATTAAGCCCTATTGTTCCATTAGTCTCAGCAATAGCTCGTATCTGTTCGTCCTTCAAATTTCTTGGATGATTACAAATAGAATAAGCGTTGCTATGTGAAGCAATTATTGGTTTACTAGTTTGGTCGATTACATCCCAAAAAGATTTCTCATTCAAATGACTGACATCAACAATTATACCCAAATTATTTAGTTCTTTGACTAATTCCTTACCAGTATCTGTCAACCCTCTATCTTGTTCAAAACTTTCTCCTGATAACATGTTAAATGTAACACCTGTAGCAAATCTATTCACGTTAGACCAGCTTAAACCAATACTTCTCAAGCCCATTCTATAATAATTCTTCAGAGTTAAAAATTCACTATCTATACCACCAGAACCCTCAAAATGTAAAACAGCTCCAATTCTATTTTTATTTTTACATTTATCTATATCTTCTACTGACTTTACTTGTAGGAGATTATTATCTTGGTCTTCGATTAATGAAAACCACTGATCAACACCTCTAGAGATTTCAAAATCACTCATAGCAGGAAATACTGCAAAGAAAGCGGCTAGAACGTTTCCTTTTCTTAATCTCGGAAGATCAACATGTCCAGTTTTAGATTCTTCAGAAAATTTTCTTCTTTCTCTAGTCAGAGCCCATAGTACATCTGTATGTCCATCAATTATCATACTATGTTAAAATTAGTTATTCGATTAAAAATATTCTCTCTAAATTGCTGAAAGCTAAATGTATTTTAGTTTCTTTAAAACTAGTAAAACTGTTAAAGTTGTAGTAGAATCATATTCTTCTCCATCTTCAGATTCCCATTTACCATCACTGGTTTGTCTGTGTAAAAGAACATCTAGTAAACGAGTAACAAATTTGTGGTTTTCCAATCCAGCATTGATGAAGCTTTCTGCCATCCAAACTAATGATGAGGAAGGATAGTTCTCTAAATTAAATGTTTGAAGCATTTCTAGTCCTCTTCTTGCGATGCTGTCATATTCTCCTTTTATTGCAATAAATGTTGGAATTGCATTCCACAATGCGTGGGGATAGCTTTTAAAACCCGCATCATCTCTCCAGTTTCTTGATAAATAATCTAAACTTTTAGTTATGAAGTTTCGATAGGTCTCATCTCCTAAACCTAATAGGAAATTAATCACAATAGCAGTGCAATAAATTCTGTTTGGTTCTGTTCCTGGAGTTTCCCAAACTGAAGGTTCAAAATTTTTTATGCTTTGAGGTTCTTCGAAGTATCCCTCTTCAGTTTGATTCATTAGTAGGAAGTTTACTGCTTTGGATAGATAATCTTCGATTTCATCTTTCATGTCTAGAATAAGAAAATCTTTGAAAAAAGTTATAGTTGGACCAATAGTACTAAGTGAATCTTTTCTCATTCTGAAAGGTATTCCCCCATCAGAATTTTGTAAATTGAGATGTTCCTTTACTACCTCATTTGTTGCAGATTTCTCTCCAAGCATCAAAGCTAGCTTAAGTTTTTCTACATCATTTCCTTTATTTCTAATAAATTCTATTGCTTTTGACGAATCAATTTGAGGTTCATTCATCTACTAAGTAATTGATATTGTGATACTTAAACCTAACTGGAAAAAGTTTTTCTTCAAATTTTCAGTTTCTTACTCATTTTATCTGCTGCATCACGTTTAGCTGATTTTCTATTTGATCCTTTTCCAGAGCTTAAATATACCTTTTCGCCTATTTTTACTTTACATTGCATAAAGAAAATAGGCTCGTGATCTTCCCCTTTTTTCTTTAAAAGGGAATATTCAGGAAGTTCTAAACCCTCTTTTTGGAAAAATTCCTGAAGTTGATTGACTGGATTATGCTCACAAACTGTTAGTTTAAGTATCTTTTCTCTCCCTTTTTCATCATTAATCTCATTTTTAAAATATTTAAGTCGTTTGAGAAAAAGTTTGTTAAAAAACTCTCTTGTTACGTCTACACCTTTAGAGAGATAAAAAGCACCAAAAATAGCTTCTAGACCATCCTCTAAATCAGATTCAACTATTTTATAATTAGAATTAGTTCTTAGTTTTTTTTCAATTCCTAATTCCTTTCCTACTTCAGCTAATGTGTTGGTTCTAACTAAGAGAGATCTTAATTGAGACAAAATACCTACATCTTCTTTGGTTTCTTTATAGAGCCATTCAGCTGTTAGAGTATCTAATATCGAATCTCCCAGAAATTCCAATCTCTCGAAATTCTGAATACTTTGTTCTGGTGGGTGATAATTTGGATGAGTGAGTGCTTCAAGTAACAAAGATTCATCCAATTCCCAATCTAGAACTCTATTTTTCTCTAAATCTATTTTCTTAGCTTTACTCATCATGAATTCATTTATCATAGAGTTTTTAAATTCATTCCTTTGTTTTTAGTATGGATTTTTCAAACCCTATCGATGACCTTGATTGGATTTATGGCTTCTGGAGAGGAACCCTCTCTGCTGAGGGTATAGATTCTGAATCTTACCTACAATGTAAAAAATTTGGTATAGATATTATAGAAATTAAACAAATAAAATCCTCTGTTAAACCAGAAAAGTTGCTTGAAAGGAATTTTCTCTTTTTTGATAAAACTAGGGAACAAATGAAATTGATCAGTTTTAATTCTGAAGGTTACATCGAAACATCCAATTTAACTATAAAAACTTCCAAAGAACAGGCTATTCTAACTAGTGATTTCGAATCTGGATATAATCTACCTCCCAACATGAAAATCATTAAGGAATTTACTTACAAAAAGAATACGAAACAGCTTGAAATTAAAGTTAAAATGGGTTTAAAGGAAGAAATTGTATCTCATGGGATTTATACTTTTTCAGGTAAATAATAACAGAAACTACTAAAAAGTTGGCTCTTTTCTAGTGAGAGTATCATAACAATTATTAGTAAAAAAACACATATGTGTAAACAGATTAGTCTTGCCTAGGGATTTTAAAATTTATTATTGTGAAAAAATCACTGATGAAGTCTCAGAACATGTTGAGAGATTCCTTAGTGACATCTATCAAATGCAGTTCAGATCTGTAGGTGTAAGAATCCCTAGACAAGTAGCTTGGAATACCGAAAAAAACGCTTTTGATGCCCAACTACTTCTAAACAATGCTCAATCTGAAGGATTATCCTTTTTTCTTTGGTTAATCGAATATTCATTAATTGTTAATAATGTGTATGTTTTCGGATATGGAGAGACTATCAAGGGAACAATTGTGTCTACAGCTAGAATGGCAACTAGAACACTTACAGCAAAAGAAGTAGCATTTCAAGTTGGGATAGTTTTAGGTTTGAAACCATGTGATGGAGATTGTTTAATGAAAGAAGCTGATAGTTTTGAAGCTCTTATACAAAAACCCTCTACTTTATGTAACACATGTTCAGTAAAGTTTCAACGGGTTAAAATGAGATACATTTAATCAAATTAAATAACTATTCTCAGAAAGCTTTTTAGAATTAACCCTTCTATTTGTTCACACTAATATGTCGGATATTCTATTGGGTTCTCTTAATCATTTAGAAAATATGCTTTTTCAAATAAATAGCTTGATTCTAGAGAACAATCTCTTTGATGAAGATGAGCTGTTAGGTAGCTTCAAGGTTTTTGGGGGATTATATCTGACATCCTGTGCTGAAAAATATAACTTGATAGAACCTAGTCTATCTTTTAAGAAGAAATTCTCAAAGATTTTGAAAGCTTTCCCTACTTTATATGATATTGAAATATATGAGCAATTTTCTCAATTCTACCCTAAAATAATTGAAATAAGAAATAAGTTTGGTAATGAAATAGGTTTGGACCCCTTAGGGAATCTATATCAGAAGATTTTAACAAAAACAGCGAAGCAAGGGAAAGGAATAGTTTTTACACCAATTTACATAATAAAGTATATTCTTCACCAAGTAGGGTTTCCTAACAGATATTCAATAAGAGATAAACAAAGTATTATTGATTTATCGTCAGGATCAGGATTATTTCTAGCACAAGCAATTGACTTACTGATTGAGCATGATGTAGACAATTTTTCTGTAAATGAAATAATTGATTATATTCAAAATTATATTGTTGGATTTGATATTGACCCTCTAGCAGTATTTATCTCCAAATTTAATCTATCACTGATATTAATTGAACGATTTAAAGAGAAATATAATTTAGAAACATCCTTCTCTCCTAACATTTATCTTACAAACTCGCTGGACAAACAAGGAGAGGGAGATATTTTTGAAGTTAAGAAAGCAAAAAATCAACAGTATGATTTTGTTGTAGGTAACCCACCCTATATTGAAGCAAAAAGGATGGATAAACTGACTAAGAAGATTTGTTTGCTTAATTACCCTAAAGCTGCTAGAGGTCATTTTGACGTTTATTCTTGCTTTTTAGAACTTGGTACTGATCTGTTAAAATCCAATGGAAAACTTGGATACATCATCCCCAGTAAATTTCTTAGTTCAAGATATTCAAAAGAAATGAGAAGATATTTCCTTGAACATAATCTTATTTCAGAAATTGTTGATTTAACACATCAGAAGGTCTTTCTTCCAGCTGTTTATCCTGTCATACTCATTTTAGATAAGAATAGACTGAATGAGGAGACAATCAAACTCGCTAATAACGTTGATTATGGAGAGTTACAAACAATGAACTTCAAATCAAAGTGTAAATATGTTTCCGCAGATTTTTTTTATAAAACTACAAACAAAACCATTTTTCTTCCAGATTCAACTTCCCTTTCAATAATAGATAAGATTTACAGTGATTCTGAATATAAACTAGGCGATTTAGTTAGATTTAGATGGTCAATTTCATTTCATAGGAGAGGATTACGAGAACATTTTGTATTTGAAAAGCCAGTTAGTACCAAATCTAGGAAATTTCTAGGTGGTAAACCTTTTGGTGGAAATAGAGAAGTTGAACGATATGCTATTAACTGGAGAGGTTACTATTTGGATTATAACCATGAGAAAGCTAAGGGAATGAAAAATAACTTTCCTGAAATGGATATATTTACATCAAAGAAGATAATTATATGTCAACATGCTCTAAGGATGAGAGCAACATTAGATACTGAGGGATATATATGTAAAGATATTTTCTTACTAGGACACTTGACACAAAAAGCTAGGGACTTAAGCATCAGTCTTGAACTTATTCTTTCTCTTTTAAATTCAGAGTTATTCAGCTTTATGTATTCTATAATGTATTCAAGTACTGAGATAACCGGAAAATATCTACATTATCTACCAATGTATCTTCATGATCTACCTTTTATTATTCCTGATAATCTACAGAATGAGTTGCTTATTCAGAAAGTGAATTTATTACTTAAGCAAGAACAATTAGATACCTCATTAGATGAAGAAGTAGACAACTTAGTTTATGGTTTGTTTAAAGTAGATGAAGAAGAAAGAAAGTATGCAAAAAAACATATAAATCAATATCTTGTGAAATAGCTTGAGATAGATATTTAACAAAGGAATTATTGATTTAGTAAGAAAGGGCTTTGAAATGTCAAAAAAAGAAGAACCAACAATTATAAGTGATGAACGAAGAAAGGTTGGTTTTTCTTCACGCATCAAAGAATTAGGAACAAAACAAGTTGAAAAAATAAAAGAAGCTTCCATTTCAGTTCAAGAGAAACTGCAAAGAGGGGCTGGAAAATTTTGGGTTTGGTTCAAAATCAAAGTTAAGGAATTTTGGAATTTTCTGAAAGAATATGTTTTTCACTATTATACTCCTATAGGATTCTTAATTCTGTTTGAATACTATATTTTTATCTGGCCTATTTTGAAATTTCTTAAAATATTCTTCTATATAATTTTCCCCCCAAGACTAAGAAGATATTCAGTTAAGAAACTGAAAACTTTTTGGCAAACTCTACAAGTCAAAGTATTCCCAGTATTGATGAAAATTTCATTCATAATTCTAGCAGTTCTTTTCACAATTGTTACAGCTATTGGAAAGTTAAGTTTGATATTATTTGATATACTTGTTCCCAGAGGTTTAAGAGAATTAGTCCCACTACTGCAGATGTACAGAAAATATGCTCTTACAGTTGCTAATTTCCTTTCTGGGAAAAAATCTAAAGAAATTCTAGAAGTTTCGCAGGAATTAGACGAAATAGTCCTTAAAGAACGACAAATGATTAAAGCTTATCCAATTCGAAGAGGTGTGGGAGAGGTCATTAATGTTGCAATAGGAACTCCAATAATTATAATTGTTATTCCAGCAGCTATAGGGAGATTTTTTGGCATTGAGGGTTTAGATCTTATACAGGTTTTTCAGGATTATATTGGAATAAAACCATTCTGGACTATTGCTTTGTTTGGAACAGGTTTACTTGTAGTTTCTTGGGTTGCAACAATATTCGGACCAATATATGCATTATTCCACGAATGTAGTGTTTATCTAATGAGATGGGGAGCATATCGATGGGCAAACATTTACAGAACCTTAGAGAACTTCTTCTCTTTACCATATCATGCAGCAAAATCTTCTTTCAGCTTCTTTGATGCTCCACCTGTATCTACGGAAACAATGGTGGAATTTAGACTAGAAATTATGGAAGAAGTAGATGCTATGAAAGATAAAGTTCAACAGCTTCTTTCTCTTGATCCAAGGAATGTTCCAGAGAGGTCGAAAAATAACTTAGAAAGACTTCTAAATGAAGCAGAATTATCATTAAATGAGTTAGATATATCAAAAATAACAAAACAAACAGGAAGGACTTTCGCTTTACTTATTTGGTCAAAGGAATCGTCTATTGTTCCATGGTTGAGACAGGAAGCTAAAGCAAGATTTGCAAAGAAGAATAATATGAGTCGAAAAGAAGTTGAAAAAGCGTTCAAAGTGATTCTTACAAAAATAGATGAAGGTTATATTAGCTACGATCTTTTTTCATCTGTTCTTATTACAGGGGCTCTCAAGGGAGTTGCAAAACAGCAAGCAAAATACGAACAAATAATGCCAGATGTTGAATATAATAAATTAGCAATTTCATTAGCTCTTGGTGCTCAACAGTATATCAAAGATGAATTTAGTAGTATACCTCGGTATAAAAGATTAGGAAGGAAATTAGGAATTTCTCTTATCGCACCCTTTATGCCCTTTGGAATGCTTTTGTACATTTTCTATAAATTTATCAGACATGTAATTGTTTCTACATTTAGAGCAATTATTTCTATAGGTACAAGAAAGATAATCAGATTCTTCTCTCATAGATTTAAGGAGATATCTGAAACATTAACCACAACATACGATAACGTTCAGAAACGAGGGAAAACATTCAGTTGGAAAAGGGATTTGAATATTGATTTTGCTGAAATCTTTAAAAAGAGCTTCAATTTTTTGATTAAACTCCTACCTATGATTATCTGGTTATTTTTTAAGGGGATTTATAGGTTTATCAGTCGAATATGGACAAGAAGAAGTATTGAGGAGAAGCAGAGAAGAGAGTTTGAGAGAGAGTTAACCACAGAATCTTTAGTAGCTATGTATGAAGAAATCTATGATAAATTACTAATAACAGATTTACTACTTTCTAAACAAGAGTAATTATTTTTTTCAATTGAGAGTTTCACAACTTTAAAATTTGAATATGTGATTATATAATTATGGCTTTTTCAGATAATAAGGGTGAATCAAAGGAAATTGTAGATAAACAAGAAGAAGTTATCGAAGGAGAAGAAGTTGATAAAGAGGATGTGAAAGAAGAATCTAAAGATAGAAAGATTTCATTTTCAATTGTTGCCTTCTTTATAACTATGATTTCTGTAGGTGCAAAATTTGCCTTAATAATTTTTGATATTTTTGTACCAAAAACTTTACGTGAATATGTTCCATTCTTCAATATGATGAGAAAAATAACCCTTCCAATATCTGAAATAATGGCAGGTAAGAAATCAAAAGAGATATCTGAAGTTGCAAATGAGATTGATGAACTTGAATTAAGAGGCCAGAAAGTTATGAAAGCTTATCCTTTACGTAGAACGATCGGTCAAGCAATGACCATGGGAATATCGCCTATTATTTTAGTTCTAATCCCTACCATTATCTGGGGAAAAGGATTTGTAGGATATCTTAATGATTATTTACCCCCCGTAGTAAGTATTATGCTATTAGGTACATTAATGCTCTTAATTTCCTGGGTAGTAACCTTATTTGGACCTATTTATGTTGTTTTTCACAACTCAAGTAAATATCTATTGAAGATGGGAGCTTACAGATGGGCTTCAATCTACCAAGATCTAGAAAATATTTTTGCTATTCCTTATTATGCTGCAAGATCCTCCTTTTCTTTTCTTGCTTCACCACCAATCTCTAGTGAAACCTTTGAGGAATTCAAGCTTGATATTAAAAATGAGCTAGATGTAGTGAAGGAAAAAGTCGAAGGTCTTTTATCCCTAGATACTAAACATGTTCCTGACAGATCGAAAAAAGAGCTAGAGAAACTTCTCAAGAAAATCGATATACCTTTAACAGAATTTGATTTAGCGAAAGTAAAAGATTCTACATCCAGAACCTTCGCTTTACTAATTTGGGCTAAGGAAGAGTCAATTTTCCCATGGAGAAAAAATGAAGCTTTAGAAAGATTTGCAATAAGAAATAAATTGACTGTTGAGGAAGCTGAAGAAGTATTCTATACCCTAAACAGGAAGAGAAAGAAAGAAGGACTTACAGAAGAAACTATTAAATCAATTCTAATAACAGGAGCATTAAAAGGAATAGATCAACAAGAAGAGAAATATAATCAAATTATGGATGATATAGAATCTAATAAGCTTGCCATTTCCTTAGCTCTAGGAGCTGAACAATATCTTGAAGATATATACAGACCTCTACCAAAATTCGTTGTTATCTTAAAAGCTATTGGAGTGTCTTTACTGGCAATTTTAATGCCATTTCTACTTATTATTCTAGCTGTTTTATTATACATCAAACACTTACTTTTTACTTTAGTTAAAACCATTTTCTCTAAAGGTACAATTCAAATCCATATATACATCAGAAGAAGGTACTCTGAAATCAGGGGGAATTTAATTGAAACATATCGATCAGTAAGACAAAAGGGTAAAGAATTTAGTTTCAAAGAAGATTTGGATTTTAGCTTCAAGAAATTCTTCCTATCATTTGGTAAAATTTTCCTTAAATTCCTATTATTCTTAATTAAACTTGCTTCACTATGGTCATTGTGGAAATCTCTTTATGTTAGAATTGTTAAACTAATCCAAAGAAGAAGACCTGAAAATAGGATGCGAAGAATGTTCGAAAAAGAACTCACAACAGAATCATTGGTTTTTATGTATCAAGAAATATATGAGAAAATAGTTGTTCAAAAGTAATAAACATAATTTAACTACCCACATATGGAAAACAAAACTTAAAAATGAGATGCTGATTTCTTTTTTTGTCTTAAAGAGTCATAATGTGATAATTGAGCTGTATTCAGATGTCAAAAACTGATGAACCCGTATTAAAAAAATTTGGACCAGCGGTGATATCCTTAGCTAATGCAGCTAGAGCTTTTGATGCACCAGTAAGATATCCTGTTCTCTTTAGAGCTCCTTTCTTAGGAACTGAAGGATTAAAAGGTACAATGGCATTTCCAAGAATGTCATCATTTGTTACTCTTATAGAGCACTTCTTAGGATTAGTCATTCTTTTTCCTATACTTTTCTTCACTCGAGGGTTTGGAAAACTGAAAGAAGCAATGAAGAGTTTTACTAAACTTGAATGGTTTTCTGTTATTTTCATCTCAGTTGGGGGATCAGCACTTGGACTGTTTTTCTTTCTTATTTCGTTTGCTCTTGGGAATCCAACAATAGCGATATTATTACAAAAAGCTCAACCACTTATAACAATCATTTTTGCTTTTTTCATACTTAAGGAAAGACCTAAGAAACTATTTTGGGGGGCCTTACTATTAGCTCTTGCTGGAATTGGTTTGATTATAACCCCCGATATCATGGTAAGACCTAATATTACTGAGATTCTTCTTAAGGTTGATTTGTCTGCAATACGTGAGTTTCCATCACTTGCTAGTCAATCATTTGACTATACAGGGTTAATAGCGATTCTTTGTTCTTTAATTGCGGCTACATTATGGGGGGGTTCAACTGTTTTTGGTAGAGTATTAACAAAGAAAGTGAATTATTGGGATCTGACTCTAATTCGTTACATAGGCGGCTTCTCATTTCTAGTAGTTTTCAATATCATTCTTTTTACTTATAACGCAGATTATTTTGGTATGTTAGGTAATTCAATTGGAGTTTTTGGTCCTTGGAATTGGCAGTGGCCTATGATCATCTGTATATTGTTTTCTACAATTTTTACAGGTGGAATATTGCCCTTAGCTTTATACTACTTTGGGCTTAAACGAACAAAAGCATCAATTGCTGGTATTGCAGAATTAGCATTTCCTTTGTTGGCCATATTAGTGAATTTTATCTTTCTAGGAGCAACCCTTGATTGGTATCAAGGTGCAGGAGCTATTATATTACTAGTTACAGTATCAGCATTATCATTTATCAACGCTAAAGAAAAGGAAAAAAAACCCAGTAATTTCATGGATACATAAGCTAAATTACCAATCAATTCCAAATGTTATCTCTAGGATATTAGGACCTAGAACTTTTCCATGATTGAAATTCAACAAGGTTATTCTATTTTTTAGATATGAACGAACATCGTTCAATAGAATTTCATAGCTACTACTATCAATTTCCTTCTCTAAATGAAGGGTTGCATTGAATATTTTCATCGCACTATCATACTCGATGTCAAGTTCTGTAAATGAATGTTTGAAGAATTTTGATGAAAACATTTCTTGAATTTCATTATATCTTTCAGTTAAGAACCATTGAGGGACCAGTTCTTCTTCTTCTTCGGCTACATCTTTGTAAGTCTCTTTTTTCTTCCCATGGTAATCTCCCAACAGTTTGAATATTAGCTCATTTACCCTAAGTAAAAGATAGTCATTGAAGCTCTCACTTGTCAGTAGTTTCCCCTTAACTTGTTCATAGTAATCACTAAACATCTCATCACTATAATGAATCATCTTGGATTCAAACCATTTCCCAACAATCTCAAGAATATCATTTGTATTAAACTGAAAAACCAGCTTATTTGGTCTATCTTCATCATTCATAATAATCCTCTCAAATGGATATAATATTGTATACATAGTATTTCCTTGCTTATATATTATTCTAAAATACAACATATTTCCTATAAAATCAGAAACTACTTCAACTTCTATCTACTTTACAGACATATCCAGAATGTTTCATAATATTCTGGAGAGTTAATTGGACGAAAATCTTGTGGAATATGAATATGATTACCAGCGAATCTTTGATATAACTGAGAACCGGATTCATAAACAAAACCACAGGTTCCATGCGCAATATCATCATTTATCCTATTTACCCAATAACTTCGTACAATATCTGCATCTCCAATTGAATCATACCATTTCAAGAAGTAACTAATATTCCCTTGATTTCCAAGACTCATAATAACATCTACTGCTGTAATTATTCCTAATTGAAAAGTGTCATTTCTTATATTGTGAGGAGTGACCAAGACATTAGTAAATTCTACGTTGAATGTATTTCCTCTTATAATTACATTTGGAATAATTACATCTCCCCCGTTGTTTGTTTTTCGTGTCACTTCTTCTTGGAATATTGAATAGACATTATTGAAGAACTCATCATTCTCTTTATACAGTTTGAAATTGGTATCTTCTTTCCATGCATAATGATCCATTCGGTAAACATTCCTCTCTGGCCATCCTCCTGAATAAAATACCTGATACCACCAGTTCGTCTCTAGGTTAAGTAAATCTATAACATGTGTATTCATTGAAGGATCAAAATGATATTGTAAATCAATAAATTCTCCTTCATCTAAGTGAACTAGTATATCAAACATTGAAAAATGCCCATCAACAAAAATATCAGACCTTATAGTAGTAACATTTTCAGGACTGAACTTAAAGGTTTCATCGCCTATAAGAATACTAACGTTTCCTTCTGAAGTTAGTGGAGGAGCAGAATTTTTTGGGATTTGTAAGTAAATTGCTCCTCCTATTAATAATATAGTTACTATAACTATTGAATAATCCACGATTTTCTTTCTAACTTTTCTTCTTATTAGAAGGAATTTGAATCCCACAGCTATGTGGATAAAAATCGAGATGTTCATCAGCATATCGAGTTTTCTATGCCATTCAAAAGGTATTATCGTTCCAAAGGTTTTTGCAAACCAAACGTATCCATTCAATCCTGCAAGAATAATAAGCAACGTTAAAACTGGAGTAAACCAACTTGTTATCTTTTGGATTAATCTTAATGAATTAACAGTTGAACCTCTTCCTTCTCTAATCTTCAAGACTAGTTTATTTGTTTTAATCCTTACTTTCCAAAAAGTATAGACAATATGATATATTAGAAAAGCAATGAAGACCCACTCAAATATTCTATGTATTTTTGATGCAACATACTGATTCTTGAACCAGTTTTGAGTTTGACCATAACCTGTAATAATGGTTGCAAGGAACGAAACAACCAAAGACCAAGATACATATCTATGTATTCTAACCCTCAGAGAAGCCATTTTTCATGTTAACTTCTCTATTTTCTATTTTAAAGATTAACATGTTACCAAAAAATGGAGAACCTATGTCAATATTCGGTGGAATTAGAAGTCATAATCAAATATAACTTTAATTGCTTGGTTCTTCTTTTTATTAAAAGCTACCTCAATCGCTTCTTTGTAGTCAAATATATTGTATCTATGTGTTATGATTTCAGAAATTGTAGGAGGGATTTTTTTGGTTAAAAGTAATTCTATCACAATTTCAAAAGTTGATTTCCTTTCTCCTTTCCAGTCTTCAGTACCATGACCGAAAACCCCTTTCAAGTCTACTTCTTGATACCATACTGGCGTATAATCCAACTTACCTTGTTTAAAATCAATACCTAGAACCATCACCTTCCCTTTTCCTTTGGCCCATCTCAACGAATTTTGGATTGTTGAAGCTGTTCCTACGCAGTCAAATATTAGATCAAAACCGCCAATGTAGGTTTTATTACCAAGGAAACCGTGATATTTTACAGCGTTTGTTTTATCTCCCAAGTATTCTTCAATATCTTTTCCAATTATAACTTCATCTGCCCCAAGTTTTCTTGCTGCTTCAGCTTGAAAATCATATTTAACCATAACAGAAGTATTTACATCAGGATTTATAGCTTTAATACTCGCTAGAGTACATAATCCCATTGTTCCTGCACCAATAACTAGTACATTATCTTCTGCTTGTAGCTTAGCTCTTAAAACTCCTCGCAGAGAACAAGAAAGTGGTTCAATTAAAATTGCTTGATCATTGGTAATTTCGTCTGGTAGAGCAATCAGCTGATTTTCATGATATTTGAAACCTGTTCCCCAACCACCTGCTGCATAATATTCAGTAAAATCTGCAAACTGTCCAGCTTTTTCACATAAACAGAAATCGCCTTCATCACATCTAGGACAAAGATTATCTTGTTGGTGCAGAAAACAAGATGGACCTTTTTGTACAACAACTCTATCTCCTATTTTCAATTTAGAAACTTCCTTACCTGTTTCTACAATTTGACACACACACTCATGCCCCAAATGTCCAGGAGAGGGGGAAGGAACAATCATAGGTGTAACATTTAAAGCAAAATCCAAATCAATTAAATGCAAATCTGATCCACAAATTCCACCTAGAAGAGTTTTAGTAAGAACTTCATTCGGATTTTCTAATTCAAAGTAATAGTTTTTCTTATGAGTGATAGGTCCCATACGAGATAAGACTACTTTTTTCCATAAAGTTTTCAAAATTTTAGACACTAAGATTTTAGGTATAGATGGATCAAAATAAACAATTTCAGCTTCCATAGAAAAGATAAACCTAACTTGTTTTTATATATTAGGGTTAATCAATATGATAGAAGATACTTTTATTCTTCCTCAAATACCCATGTCGCCAAAGTCGTTCAAGAACATCAACAATATCAGAATAGAAACTTTTAATCTCATCTTTAGTATTCAATCTAACTGGAATATCATGTGCTTCAGCATAATAATTAAAATACTGAAAATCAAAAAACGTGAGCTCTGGTCTTGAAAATTCCCAATCCAGAAGTTTGATTTTACCTTTATTTACAATAAAATTCGGTGGTATCAGATCTCCATGAACATGAGTTAAATGTTCAGAATACTCATCTAAAATCTCTGTTAGTCCATTGGTTAGCTTCTTCAGTTTTTCAATTAGTTTTGGAGGATAGTCATCTTTTGAAGACTCAAAAAGTTGAGCAATTTTTGAGTAATATTTTATTACATCTTCTTTAATTGCATTCCTCTTTTCTTTTGATTTACGGTGAATTTTCTCAATAATGCTATTTATTTCCGCAGGGTCTAATAGGTTATAGTCGACTAAGTGAAGCTCCTGTCCCAACAAATATTCGTAAACTAAAATTCCAGATTTATTCTCCCAGATTATCTTTGGAGCAATGTCCCCACCAAATAATTCTAAAGCATGTTTTTCTCTTTCAAATCTTAATTCAGACTTGTAAATTTCATTTTTAGAGAATATTTTGCAAACAGCTAAAGGCTCTTGCTCATTCCCTGAAATTAGATACTTTTCATTCGTATAGCCTTTATCAATAGGTTGCCAGCTTAATTGTTGATAATTCTTAGTCTGTTCAATGATTGCTATTTCTATATCGGTTTTCAAGTTTTCAGGAATCAAATTAGAATGACCTCAGATGGGAGAACATGTAGTTGTAGTTCTTTATTTGCAGCAGAGGCTATATTAAGCATTTCCTTATTGCAATCAACTTTGAAGTATTCAAGATGAGCATCCTTAAGATCAACTACAATCCTGAAATTTTCATCATCCTTTTCTATGATAGATTTAATCCTTCCTATAAATTCTATCATTTTGTCATCTTCAGAGAGATCATGTACAATCTTAAAAGAAGAAGGAGGGATTCTTATTCCAGTTATTTTTCTTTTAATTTCATAGGGAAGGGTGATTAAGCCAATTGGAGTTGAAACCAAAGAACTACCATCTTCAGTTTCTAGATACTCAACTGGCCAAACATTTGAAGAGCCCATAATCTTAGCTATTAGATAATTTCTAGGAGTTCTATCTACCTCTATTACACTTCCTATTTGTTGAATCTTTCCGTCATACATTAGAGCCACTCTATCGCTAATTAGTCTACTTTCTTCCTGATTATGAGTAACATAGAGTGTTGTAATCCCTGTCTCCTTTTGAATTCTTCTTATCGTTAAAGCTAAGGATTCTCTACCAGAAGCATCAATACTTGAAAGAGGTTCATCAAGCAAAAGCAGATTTGGTTTAATAGCTAATGCTCGGGCTAAAGCTACCCTTTGTTTTTGTCCTCCACTAATTTCACTTGGAAATCTATCCAATAGATCTTGAATCTGTGTAATCTCTGCAATCCATGTGATTCTTTCCTTTATCTCTTCTTTTGATAATTTATGAGCTTCTAAACCAAAGGAGATATTCTGCTCAACCTTCATGTGTGGAAAAAGAACTTGTGCTTGCGGAACATACCCTACTTTTCTCTTTTGAGGTGTATAGTTTGTAATATCTTTTTCATCAAAAATAATTGTTCCTCCTTCAGGTTCTATTATACCTGCAATAATCTTCAATAAACTCGTCTTTCCACATCCGCTCGCTCCTAAAAGAACCAGTAATTCTCCATCTACAATTTCGAGTTCAAAATCTTCTATTATTAGTTTTTTTTCGTATTTCATAGATAAATTATTTATTTTTACTTTGACCATTTCTACACCTTCAATTCAATATCTCCAAATTTGTTTATCAAATAGAAACATAAAGCTGTAATCAATATTAGAACACTTGCCATTGCAGTTGAAATTTGTAGTGTTTGAGAACCTAAGAGATTGTATATCCCTATTGATAATGTTTCATAATTAGCTCTTGCCAAAAGAAAAGTTGCACCAAATTCGCCTAAACTAATCGCAAAAGAAAAAATTCCTCCTACAATAATCCCTCTTTTTATCAATGGAAACTCAATTTTTCTAAAAATCATCACTCTAGAAGCTCCTAAAGATGAAGCAACATTCAATAATTCAACATCAATTCGATTATATGCAACTAAAATTGATCTCGTTACGAACGGTATGCTGATTAGAACATGAGACATTATTATGAAAATCCAGACGGAATTATAATATGAATTCAACCCACTATAATTAAGATAAAGTCCTAATCCCAAAGTTATCGATGATGTTGCCATTGGGAGAATTATGAGATAAGAAACTAAGCTTTCTGAAATTGATCTTTGGTATTTTTTGATACTTTGATATCTATTTCTAAGTACAAATACTATCAACACAGAGAGTATCAGGCTTATTACAGCTGCTACAGTAGCAAACAACAATGTATTTCCAAAAAGCCTAATCGTGTTCGTATTGAGAGGAGTTATTTTCTGCTGAGTAAAAATTTGTGAATAACCCCAAAATGGGGAATCACCAGGAGATTTTGGAATAAATGATTTCACAATGATAGCTATAATTGGAGCAAATGAAAAGATAATTACAATAAAGACAAAAACTATGGAAAGAGATAGACTAACTATACTTTTCCAGTCTTTTCCTTTAAAAGTAAGTCTTTCTGTTTTTAGACCCTTTTCTTTACCTTCTGCCATTTTTCTTGACTTACGTTCAACAACCAAATAAAGAATTATTACTAAACTGTTAATGACTAATTGAATCACAGCAAGAGAAGCTCCTTCTGAAAATTTTAACAAATCAAATGATTCATAAATCAATACTTCAAGCGTATAAAAGTTGAAATTTCCCAGCTTCATTACAATTGCAAAACTATTGAATGTATAAATGAATACTAATAATGAGGATGATATAATTGCATTTTTTATCTGTGGAAAAACTATCTTCTGGAAAGTTTTACCTTTCCCAACCCCAAGAGTTGATGAAACTTCAATTTGCTCATTATCTATATTTTGCCAAGCTGGAATTGTTAGTCTTATAATTACAGAAAGATTGTAAAAAACATGTGCGAGAATTATCCCTTGGACCGTTCCGTCAATAGTGATTAGAACATTGCTAGAATTTGTTATATTCTGCCAGAGCAGATTTACCCATCCTCCTTGACCATAGGTAACTGTAAATCCAATTAATACAATAACTGGTGGTAAAACGAAAGGTATAGTGAGCAAATTGATAATTAGTTTTTTTCCCTTAAATTCATATTTTGCAAAGAAATAGCCAACAGGTAATCCAATTAATAAACACAGAATGGTCGATAAAAATGCCTGGAGTAAAGTAAAACCCAGGAATTTAAGATTAAAGGGATCACTCAGAGTTTCCCAAAAAACCTTAAAACCAGTTCCAGAATCTGAACTTAATGCTGTCTGGAAAATTCTAACTATTGGAATATAAAAGAAAGCTAAAAGAAAGGAAATTAAAGCTATAATTGACAAGCTAATAATGAACTTATTTGATAAACCTTCAAAATTTCTAGATTTCTTTTGAATAGATCCATGCATCTGTCCACTGCCTTCTCAGTTTCTATGTTTTTTGATTATAACATAAGCAATTGAAGCGGTTAATATTGATAGAACAATTCCAAGGAAATTACTGAAAGGAGCTACTTCAGTCTTCCAATCACGCTTCCACCTCTCCAGATTGTCTCTAAGAAGTTCTGAAGATATCAGATTATTAAGAATATCAACTTCATTTGGATTAATTGAATTATCAATAAAACAGCTGGATATTGTTGCATTTTCATGAACCGGATACATCCAGTTATTTAGCGGGATATTATCCTGCAATTCTTTACTCAAAAACCAGTCAATAAACTGTTTACCAGCATTAGGGTGAGGAGAATTATTCACTAAACCTATTCCTTCAATTTGTAACCAAGCATTTTCAAGATTCTGTTCATGAGAAAGTATTGCTGCTGAAGGTGGGGGGTTACCTTCACCCACACCATAGATGGGGTGACAAACATCATAAGCTGGACTAGTTCCATATGAAACCATCATTGGACGATTTTCTTCTTCCGTATAAAAAATACTAAATGCATCTCCCCAACTTGAAACTATTCTAAGATCCTTTTTAGCTTCTTTCCACCAATCTCTCCAATTTTGACCTAATAATCCTTCAAAGCCTATATTGGCATCGCCATACACAGCTATTGTCCATAGTAAAAAACCGAGTCCTGGGGAACTAAAATTAGGATTCTGAACAACCAGTTTCTTAGCTAAATCATAATCTATTATATCTTCTAATGTCAAATTAGCTAACTCTGGATTAGTTGTTGTATTAATTCTGTCTATTGAATGCCATAAGGCTATCACTCCCATATCATAAGGCAGAACATATTTCTCAGAATCAAGATTATCTATGATCGTTTGAGAGATGTTTGATAGCGCTGGTGAATCATAAGGTTGGAGAATCTCTTCTTCTTTTGCAGTATATATTAGAACATTATCTATCCCAATCAAAACATCTGCTACAGGATTATCCTTTTCCAGAGCAGCTTGAGTGACTATTGAATTTGCATCAGATAACAGTATAACTTGTATATCTTCTTCAAGAATTCCGCTAAAGTTTGAGAATCCAGAGATGAAATCATAACCAGGATCAGCAAGAAGAGAATCATAAGTGTAAATAACTAAGGAATAATCTTCAATAGCATGATTCAAAGCATTAGATTCGCTACAAACAGAAGTTAAAAGCATAATAAAGACTAGACAAAATGTGAAGATCTTTCTCATATCATCATACTAATACATTTGAAAGAGAATTTAAATATTAGGTTCACTATATAGGGGGACTATACTATTTCGGTAGAATGCTGATTAAGTCAAATAATTCCTTCTTATCTTTAGCAAACAAATATGAAATTGATTCAAATCCTGGACTCGCTTTGTCAATTAAAACTTGCACATCTACTTTTCTATTAGTTTTTTCTATTTCTGAAAGAACTTGCTTTTTCTCTATATCCAGATGTTCTGTTTCAATAAATATAATCTTCTTGTTAAGAAAGATCTCTTTTAACTCATCTTTTGTTTTAACACTCAGAATCCATTGAATCTCTTGACGGTATTTTTTCATCCAAAGGAGTAAAAGAGATGAAGTTTTAGAACATCCGAATTCAGGAAGACTAACATTTGTAATTTGTTCTTTCACCTTAACTATTCTTCCTGGAAAGCTAGCTACATCATCCAAATCAGTTGCATCGTTTTCGCAGTGAGCTAATTGAGCTCCAATTTCAGGTATCCATTGATATAGGTCTTTAACACTTTTCATTTCTTCTAGAGTATCAGTTAAGTTCTGGAGGATTATTGATCTTGAAGCAATAGTTGGAAGAGTATCAAAACCATAGCATATGGTGCAATTCTGAATGTTATGGATTTCTGGTAGCATTTGCTTGTGAATAGAGCAAATAGGACCACTAACCCTTAGAGATTTGCACTTTGTACAAATTGTTCTCATCACATAATCTAGTGACTGTTTTGAAAAGAGCATCTCTGAAACTGTTGATGAAAGAGTCTCTAGATGAGGATTGACTCTTTTATCGCCTATCTCAGAAATATCCTTTTGTAAATAGGAGACAATTACGGGTTGTTTAACGCCTAATATTTCTGCTATTTTGTTTTGAGATAATCCTTTATCTCTCAACTCATGTGCAACTCTAATTCTTAAACTTGGCAAAAATGATGATGCAATAAACTCACAAGGAAATCTCATTTAAACACCTATATGAGTACTATAAAGGGGCCCTATTTAAAGTTTCTAAGAATCACTAAACACTTCTAATTTACATAACAGATATAAACAACTAATACTTTTGTTGCTTGAAACAAAATGGTTAATGTCTTAAATGCAATCCTAGGTACAATTGTATTTCTTATTGTGAGTGTTGTACTTTCTTACATAGTTTTTTGGATGTTCAAGTATACTGCGAAAGAACCAGAAGAAGATATCAAAGAAGGATCGATAGAGAATTAACCATTAAATGAACTTGTAATTAAGGATGAAAAACATTTTGAAGCAAATTTAATAAGGGTATCAGCATAAAATAAATAGACTAGCCATCTATTACAGATATATATACTTCGAAATAAGGGAAGAAAGAAAATGGAAAATAAAGAGAACTCAATTTCAACTAAAACGATTTATCTGGAACAGATATTCAAGATAGCTCAAGACAGGAGATATTCAACAGCTATAGATGTCTGGTCCACTATTCTTGATTCAGAGTTCTCAAATAGAAAATATGAAAGTTTAGATGGAAAATCCATTATAGGAATTACAGCAGCTGATATTGCTTCTAGCTTAAATATGCATCTTAGCTCTGTTTATCATAATCTCAAAATTCTTCAATCTGAGGAATTTGACTTACTCAAAACAGATGAATTAATCATCTACAATGATAAAGGAAGAAGAGTTAAACAGAAAGTATACAAGTTACCGAGAATCTATTACGATGAATTCAGACAAATTTTGAACGAGCTTCATCATGAAGGATTCAGGGCACCTCATAAGAAGTTTACTTTCTTCAACTTGCTTAAAATTCGAGGAATGCTGTCTCATTATGCAGCATTATTACACAAAGATAGAGTACATGTAATAAACGAAGTTGAAGAAACTAAGGAGTGGTATCTCGATTGGATGAACCCTCTTAGGTTGCGTAATAATATTGTAACTCCTGGAGTTATTTACAAGTTTACCCAAGAAGATATGGAAAAAATTCTAGATCAAATTGTTACTCTTTTAGAAGATTACAAAGACAGTTATAGTGAGGAACATGAAGAAAGAGGAATACTCCCTGTTTCTTTTACGTATTTAGTCTTCATTCCTTATACAGAACAAATGAGAAAAGGTGAATGGCTTAATAGAGAGGAGTATGAAGAACGAATCGCAGAATCTTTAGCAAAAGTCTCCAAAGAGGATATTTTAGAATGTCAAAAAGACCATGATACCTTCTTCAGATATGGTTTAGCGTGTCCTGTTTGTGGGGAGAAACCAAGAAATTACAGGCGTTAGGTTTTAACCTAAGATCTGTCCAGAATCTATTCTTATAACTTGACCCTGAATATGGTTTGTAGTTAAGAGCAATTTGATGAGAGGGTATATTTCTTCAGGTTTTAGTGATTGTTTCATAGGATTTTTATTTTCAATCTTAAGTAAAATATCATCGTATGAATCACCTGATTCTAGCGCTTTATTTTTTAGCTCATCAATGTGTCTGTCAGTCATAACATATCCTGGAGCAATTGCATTTGTGACAATCTTATATTCTGCTCCTTCTTGAGCAAACGATAAGGTCAAGTTGTGAACTGCAGCTTTTGCAACACCATAAGGCATTTTCTTTTTGGAAGGTTTTAATCCCGTGGTTGATCCAAAAAAGAGTATATTTCCTCCACCTTGCTCTTGCATCCACATATAACCCTCTCTACCTATTAGAAAAGTTGAATCTAGATTAACAGCTAAAACTTTTCTAAAGTCACTATAACTTACATCTTCAATTGGTTTACTAATCAAACTTCCTCCTACGAAAATGATTAAACCGTCGATTTTTGAAGTAAGAATTTTTACTTCATTAAAAGCTTCAATAACACTACTTTCAGAGGTGTAGTCACACTCTACAAAGTCTATAGAATAACCATTTTGATTAAGAATTTCAACAAATTCTTTGCTATTCTTACCGCCGATACCTATTACTCGAAAGTAATCCTTAACTAGTTTTTCAGTTACAATTTTCCCAATTCCACTTCCTGGAGCTGCAATTAAAATGGTTTTTTGATGATCTTGAGACATTATATTCAAATACATTTACTTTACAAGATGTTAAATTTTTTTGTGAATCAAAAGTAAGGAAAATACTTAAGGAGAGAGGATAAGTGTAAATACATAAACTAATGTGATGAAATATGGAAACAGAAGTTTTTACTGTAAATATCGATCAATTAAACATGAACAAAATCAGAGATGTAGCTCGTGCTATTACAGATGGTCAAATTGTTGCTTTTCCAACAGATACAATCTATGGGATGGGATGCGATGTTTTCAACGAGGAAGCGGTTAAGGAATTGTACAAAATAAAAGGACGACCAGCTAATAAACCAGTAAATGTATTGATATCGAGTGTTGATCAAGTATATGATTTAGCAAAAAATATTAAACCTTTGTTTTTCACTCTAGCAGAAAAGTTCTGGCCAGGAGCTTTAACAATAATAGTTGAAAAGAATTCAACAGTAAATGACACTCTAACTTCAGGACAAAGTACAGTAGGAGTTCGTTTTCCAGATAACTTAATTGTACAAGAGTTAATTAACCTTACACATACTCCATTAGCTACAACTAGTGCAAACATATCAGAGGAACCAAGCGCAACTAGGGCTAAAGAAGTTTTAAACTATTTCAATGGTAAAATCCCTTACATTATTGATGGAGGAAAAGTAGATATTGGTCAGTCTTCAACAATTGTAGACATTTCATCAAAACCTCCTAGAATTGTTAGACAAGGAGCTATACCATTTGCAGAATTAAAACCGAATATCAGAGGATTAAGAAAGGAATAGAGGATAAACTGACTCAATAAAATCTTTTTAAATGATTAAATAAATAGTTAAAGTTGATATAAATGACAATGGAAGTCATATTCTGGGATGCAGATACTCAGAGAGATTATATGGAACAAGATGGGAAGCTTTACGTTCCAGGCGCAGAAAATCTCAAAGAAAATTTAGAAAAACTCACTCAATATGCAAGATTAAACAATATTAGAATTCTTGGTTCAGTTGATTATCATTCAGATGCTGACCCTGAAATAGATAAGGAAAATCCTGATTTTTCTAAAACATTTCCACCACACTGTATGCAAAATGATCCAGGTCAAGAAAAGATTATTGAAACCAGATCAGATTTAACTATCTGGATTGACCCTGTTACATATCCTGAAAAAAAATTAGTTGAAGCTCTGCAAGCTAAAGGTCCAATAATGTTTAGAAAAACAGAACATAGTGCTTTTTCAAACCCTAACTTAATGCCTTTAATAGGAATAATTAAACCAAAGAAGGTAATCATTTATGGAGTTTCGATAGATTTCGGCTTACGAACAGCAATTGAAGGGTTCTTAAATTTTGGAGATCTAGAAATCTATTTGGTAATTGATGCAATAGAAGGGGTCGATGAGGAAAAATCATTAAAATTGATTGAAGATTGGATTCAAAAAGGGGTATATACAACTTCAACTGGTGCTATCTCGCAAGGATATCTCTACGATTGAAAATCAGAAAGTGAGTTGAAACCAACCATCTTTCAGCATTTCAGTTACTAATGTTCCTACATATTGAACAGCAATACCAAGTTTCTCTAACTCTTCACTAACCCCAAAGTTATCACTACATGCTTTACAAGCAATAACTTCTACATCAGCATCAATAAGCAAACGAATCTGTTCTTGAAATTCTCTATTCTCAGCAGCTATTTTTTCTGTTGGTCCCCAGAGAATTACTCTGATTTGATCCATCCAACCTTGCTTTTTTGCGTTGTAAGCATACTTAAAACTTAGCTCATCATGAACAACCAGATCTGCAGAACTTAAAATCATAAATACTCTATTCATGTGGTCAATTATTTTGTGTGAGTTATATAGCTTAACATATATCAAAAATTACAGAATACAATAAATATTACTTTTCCTTAGTTTCTTCTACGAAATCTCTTTTTTTTATTTCAAAGGAATATTTCTCTTTATCTATCCAGGGGCAAGTAACGCAATCATTACACGAACCACTGCAACTCCCTCTAGACAAAAGGAGTCTAGTAAGACGCCTTCTAAACCTTATCCAAAACGAAACATTTACAACATTCTGTTCTTGAGTACTCATGCAAATCATCCTACATAATTGCTGAAATTATTTGAAATACGATTACTGTTAAAATCGACGTAACAATCAAAGGATAGAAGAAACCAATTGCAGTTAGTTTCCAACTTCTAGTTTCAGATTTTATTGCAGCAATAGTTGCAAAACAAGGAGCATAAGTTAGTTGGAACAACAAGAAGGATATAACTTGTGGTATAGTCCATAATACTTTTGTTATTCCTCCTGGATAAAGAATACTCAAAGCTGATATAATTACTTCTTTTGCTGGAATACCGAATATCAATGGCACAACCATCTTCCAACTAAATCCAAAGAGTGGAATTGTTATTACTTCTAGTCCCCTTCCAAGGAATTCAGCTATGGAAATTTTAGTAACTATCACAGGACTCATTCCAACATAAAGTAAAACAGCATTTTCTGTTGGTTTAACATAAGGAACATTACTAAGGAACCAGATTACTATGGAAGCAACAAAGATGAATGTACCTGCTTTTTTTAGAAAAATTCCAGTTCTTTCCCAAGTAAGATTCATTACACTTCTAAATCTTGGGCGACGGTATTCAGGAAGTTCAAGAATTAAAGGAAGTGGATCATCACGTTCATAGAACAATCTGAATATGAGACCAGTTAACAGAACCAACAAAATGCTAACTCCATACAACAGAAGCATGATAATTGCAGCTAGCCAAGGTTGAAAGAATATCCCAGTTAGAAATGCAATCACACCTAGTCTTGCAGCACATGGAATGAATGAATTAGCAATAATCATCGTTGTTCTTTCTCTTTTGTTCTTAATAGTTCTAGTAGCCATAACTCCAGCTACATTGCAACCAAAACCCATGATGAGACTAAGAAAAGCTGAACCCTGCATTCCAAATTTCCCCATTACATTATCCATCAAATAAGCAGATCGTGCTAGATAGCCTGAATCTTCTAGTATTGCTATTAGAGCATAGAAAATGAAAATTATTGGTAAGAACAATAAAACAGCTGCAACACCAGCAATTACTCCATTAACTAATAAACTGTTAAGAAAAGCAGGACTGTTAATGCTTTCTAAGGATGTTAAAACCCAAGAAGAAAATTGTACAAATATCCAATCAATTCCAGTGATTATTGGTGATGAAGCGTAAAAGGTTATTAAGAAAAATGCTGCAAAAATAGCAGTAAGAATGGGATATCCCCAGAACTTATGGAGAAGAGCTTTATCTATTCTATCACTTGTAGTCTCTTTGAAATCTTCATATCCTGAAACAGCAGAATAAACCATTTGATGTAAAGCATTATATTTCCTCTTAGAGATTTCAACTGCTGGGTCAAATTGATCATCCTTGACTTGTTTCTCAATCTTCTTTTCAATATCAGCTAAATCATATTCTTTAGCTAGTTCATCTTTAACAATTTGATCACCTTCAAGAATTCTAAATGCTACCCATCGTGTAGGATATTCACGAAGTATTTCCCTATCTTTGATTTGATTGGAAATATTCTGTATCATATACTCAATTTTTTGAGAATATACTATCATTGCAGGATTAAAGAAGTATTTCTTGGTGTGCAAAGAATCATAAATGAATTTCTTGATCCCTATAATACTCTCATCCTCATATGCACAAACATATAGAACTGGAACACTAAGTTTTTCTTCAAGAAGTCCAACATCTATATCTATACATTCCTTTTCTGCAATATCTTTCATGTTAATGATTATAGCAACGTTATCTGTGAGTTCCATAGCTTGAAGTGCTATAAACAGAGTTCTTTCTAATCTAGTTGCATCTGCTATTACGCAAATAAGATCGGGTTTTTCCTCAACAATAAAATCTCGAGTGATTACTTCTTCTTCTGAGCGAGCTGAGAGAGAATATGCTCCAGGTAAATCCACTAACGAGAAATATTCACCAGAAAGTATAAAGTGCCCTTCTTTTCGTTCCACAGTTTTACCAGGCCAGTTTCCAATATGTTGATGAGAACCAGTTAAGACATTAAATAGTGAGGATTTACCAACATTAGGATTACCCAAAAAAGCAATCTTATGTTCAATAGAGTGATCATTAAAATCTCTTCTAAAACCTCTTCCATAACGTTTAGGATGTTTAGTTACCTTTGTTAATCCAAATTTAGGTTTCTTAACCCTACTTCTGTGCCTATGAAAACGGCTTCTATTTCCACAATGGGGACATTGTTTAGGCATAATACTCAAACTTCTATTTTTCCAGCTAAACCTCTTCCTATAGCGACGCGAGTCCCTTTTACTTCGACAATAACTGGACCTATGTCATTTTTAACTATTCGGATTTTTTCTCCCTCATGAATTCCTAGATCAGCTAAGAAACGAATTGCTTTGAATCCCGCTTTTATGGCTTTGACAGTTGCCACAGCATTTTCGGGTTTATCAATCAAGGAATCATTTCGCGACAATGCAATACCTCATCTTTTTTGAAAGAAAATTTTTGGACACGTCCAAAATTTCAAGTTAGTGGTTTTTCTGTGAAAGTATTTTATAAAACTATCGTTTGAGACTGTAAATTTTGGATGTAGAAAAGTTTTATCCAAATCTGAGGAAAAACAGAATAAAA
>JAUWJS010000004.1 GCA_030607575.1 Candidatus Heimdallarchaeota archaeon
CACCAGAACTCCACCTTCTCCGCCACTCTCGGATACACTTTCAAATCCTTCTCCTTGAATATCGCTTGAGTAGATCTCTTAGCATCAATGATTCTTTTCGTATTATTTTCGTAGTATACAACCATTTCAGGTTGAATCCATGCCTGTTCTGCAATATCAGGAGTATCAATCTTAGGTTTCCACTCCCAATCTAAACCTTCTAACAAAACCTCAGCAATCTCTTTACACAATTCCTCCCATTTGTAAGCAGTAGTCCTAGTAAACCAACATGCTTCAGCTTCTTTGTGTCTATACAAATGACTGGGGTCAGCAAATCCTCTTCCGCAGTCCTCACAAGCAAAAGGTTTCTCATCAGTATGCACAGCTATGATATGTAATTTAAGACCTCGAGCATGAGGAAACGATGAATCGCATTCTTCACAAGCATAAGGACGATGATTCCGATGAACAACTTTAACATGATCATTTAGATGACTACGAAGCTTAAAGGTAAAACCACATTCTTCACAAACATATTTACGTTGGTTTGTGTGAATAGCAATAATATGCTCCTTCAAGTGTTGTGGTAGCTTAAAAGTATCTCCACATTCTTTACAAACGTGGGGACGGAGATTTTGATGAACTGATTTAATATGTCGTTCTAGATTATCTTTTCGTGGAAACTCATCATCACAGAGAGAGCATTTGAAAGTTCTATCTTTATTATGAACAGAATTAATATGACGTTTCAGTGAGGCAAGTTGAGTAAAAGATTCCTTACAAATCTCACAATTATACTTAATACCAAGATGTTTTTCTTGTATGTGTCTACCAAAAATATCTTTGCGTTTAGTAGAAAAAGAACAATGAGGACACTCAAAAGGTTTTGTTGAAGAATGAACAGAATCTTGATGACGTTTAAGATTAGATCTACGAGTAAATGTTTTTCCACATTGATTACACTCAAACTTTGTGCTCATCTTTTAGTCTTCCTTTGCAAAGTGTATTAGTTTCATGTGATCCTTCAGATGGTGAGGTAGTTTGAAAGCTTCTTTACAAATTTCGCAGATATGGGGTCTAATATTCTGATGAACACCTCTAATATGTCTTTGTAGGCTATCCTTTCTCTTGAATGAAGCATCACATTGTGGACATTCAAAACTCGAAGATTGGTTATGTATTGTTACTCGATGCCTATTTAGATGAGACTGTTGCTGAAATTCTTCCCCACAATAATTACAACTAAACATTCTTTGATGTTCATGAACTTGTTTAATATGACGATTGAGATTGTCTTTTCGGGAGGTTGTAAAATCACACAATTCACATGAACGAACGTTTTTTGATTTGTGTACGGAACTAATGTGTCTATTCAATGAATCTTTTCTTGTAAAAGTTTTATTACATTTATCACAAGAAAACATGTCACTCATTTAGTATCAAAAATAGATCAAGAAAACAGAATATAAACCCAAATAATACCAAATTGAAAGTAAAATAAAAAAAGGATTGAAGTGTAGAATTCTTACATTCTACGACCGCGTCTGCCTCCCTTCCTCCTACATCCATCGTGTGGGAGAGGTGTCACATCTTCTAGTCTTAATATTCTCATCCCTGACCTCTTTAGCGCTCTTAATGCTGCTTGTGTTCCTGGTCCAGGTGTTCTGTTCTTATGTCCTCCTGGTGCCCTATAACGTACATACAGCTGATATATTCCTTTACTTTGCGCCTCTTGTGCTGCTGAGTTTGCTGCTTTCATTGCTGCATATGGACTTGATTCATTTCTGTCTGCTTTAACAAACATTCCTCCACTTTTACGGCTGAATGTTTCAGCACCTGAAATGTCGGTGATATGAACGATGGTATCATTGTAACTGGAAAAGATATGAGCAACACCGTATTTAGAATCTCTTCTTCTGGTTCTAGATCTAGCTTCAGTTTCAGATTTCTCTTCAGATTTCTCTTCAGATTTAGCCTTTTCTTCAGGTTTAGCTTCTTCTTTGGTTTTAGATTTTTCTTTTTTAGGAGCTTCAGGTTCTTCTTTCTTGGGTTTAGCTTCATCCTTGGCTTTTTTATCTTTAGTCTCTTTAGGTTTCTTTGGTTCGGCTTTCTTTTCTTCTTTAGGAGGTTCTGTTTTTTCTTGTTTCTTAGTAGTGGAGGTTTTCTTCTCTTTCTTTGGAGCTTCAACTTTCTCTTCTACTTTAGGAGTTTCAACGTCTCCCTTAGTTTTCTTAGCCGATTCTTTCTTTTCTTTTTTATCTTCACTCATAAAATCACCTACTTATCTTCCTCCTTACTTTTGGCTAACAAATTCTTAGCCTCTTTGTTCATAGCTTCAGCAGTGGCAGGACCAATACCTGGGACCTTGGAAAGATCTTCAACTGTAGCTTTAGCAATTTTATCGACTGTGTTGAAACCATTTTCTTTGAGAAGCATTGCTGTTTTAGTACCAATACCCTTAATCGATGAAATGTCATCTTTTGGTGTAATTGGCTTTTTCTCTGCAGGTTTCTTAACAGGAAGTTTTTCCGTTGGTGCAGCTTCGGGTGCTGCTTTAGGTACTTCCTTGACTTCAGCTTTAGGTACACCCTTGACTTCAGCTTTAGGTACATCCTTGACTTCAGCTTTAGGTACATCCTTGACTTCAGGTTTAACTTCAGGTTTAACTTCAGGTTTAACTTCAGGTTTAGGCTTTCCTCTACCCTTTGGACTTTCTTTCTTTTCAGGAGGTTCTTCAACTTGAGTTGGTGGTGCTTGTGGTCTTGAAGGATGATCTTGTTTAACTAAAGGAGAACTTGGTGCATAAGCAATATGTTCTTCATCATCTATCTTCACTAGCATTCCAGGAGAAGTAACTACTGCACTATTTAGAGCGATATGTCTATGTGCAATAAATTGTCTTGCTTGATAGGGAGAAGATGCTAAACCTTTCCTAAAGACAACTGTTTGTAATCTGCGGTTTAGTACTGTTTTAACATTCAAAGCTAGAACAGAATCGAGATCCCCACCTTGGGGAAGCATACCCAAACGAGTTAAACGGGATAACAATTCAGTTGCCCTTTGTTCTCTAATTTCAGGTGTTAGTGCTAGAAGAGCACGAGCTTGTTGTCGAGCTTTTGATAATAAAGTTCTAGCTTTCCATAATTCTTTCTTGTTTCGTAATCCATACTCACCAACTAATGGTAACTCTCGTTCAATTCGATCTTTGTCATAAGGATGACCTGGTGTTAGAATTTTCTTTTTATATCTTCGTATTCCACCCATTCATTTCACCTTACCTTCTCCTCTTAGAAACACCCACAGTTGTACCTTTGCTACCATGGGTTCGGGTCTTTTGCCCTCTGACTTTAAGCTTAAATTGGTGTCTGATTCCTCTACGACTTCGTATACGAATGTATCTTTCAATATCTTGTTTGGTTTGCAAAATGAGTTGAGCTTCAGTGATATGAATATTACCACCGGTTTGACGATCTTTCCTGCGATTAACCAACCATTCTGGTATGCCAGCAGCGACGGGATCACTGATGACAGTTTCTATTTCCTTTATTTTAACATCAGTAAGAAAACCAATACGTTCTGATGCAGGAATATTCAATGTTTTTGCAATTGCTTGAGCTAATCGACTACTAACTCCAGTTATTCTTGAAAGACCCATAGAAACAGGAAGATGTCCTTCAAGATCTGTAGACTTTACCCTAACTAAATGGCGAAATGACATATTTTCACTCTTTGTGTTTTTTTATTCCACAACCCGAAGTTGTGGTGCTCTTCATCTCTGAATGTTCAGAATCAGGATTTTATCCTTCGAGCTTCGCCTTGTGCTTTCCAACATTTTTCTAAGTTGCACAAATGACCTTAGCTTGAGAGCGTAAGTTATTTTTTTAAGTATTTGCTTCAAAGACAAAAATGATTAAAAGACATCAAAGATAGATATGGAGCCAGGACGGGGATTTGAACCCCGGAACCTACTGGCACTAGATTTCCAATCTAGCCTCATACCGCTTGAGTATCCTGGCATTTCAAATAGACTTTGAATGTCTTACGTTCAATCTTCATTTATTTTGTTTTAAAATGTTTCTTTTTCATCTTATTACTATTTTAAGAGATTTCGAAACCAATAAATTATCATTTTGATCAAAACAAATCCTAATTAGTGCTGAAACTAACAAATGCAAAGTGTGAGATTCCCCCATTCCCATTTTTTATCTCTTCTTTCCAATACACATACATAAAAAAACTCATAAATGAAACATCTTCTTTGAGTTAGAAATCAAACCGGTGGTTTCATGGCATCAAAGTTTCTACTACTATTCAAACCGTTTCAACGCTTTACCTTAGAGGTAAAAAAACCTGCAAGGAAACCTTCCTTCAAGAGGAAGATAGCCTGGACTTTCGGAATACTGTCCCTTTACTTAGTGATGTTAAACATTCCTCTAGTTGGAGTACCTTCTGACGAAGGAACAGATCCATTCTTTGCGATGAGGGCGATTCTAGCTTCCCAAAGAGGAAGTCTAGCTGAACTTGGAATAGGTCCCATAGTTACAGCTGGTTTGATTATGCAACTACTTGTGGGTTCACAAATCATTAAAGTTGATTTCTCGAATCCTGAGGAAAGAGCATTATACACTGGAACACAAAAGATTCTAGCTGTATTAATGACAATCTTTGAAGCTCTCGCATATATCTTAGGTGGAGCTTATGGAGAAGATATCGGATTTGAAGCTTCAATGCTTATATTGGTTCAATTACTGGTAGCTGGGTTTATTATTTTATTAATGGATGAAATAATCCAAAAGGGCTATGGACTTGGAAGCGGTATCAGTCTTTTTATTGCAGCAAGTGTTTCTTTCAATATCTTTGATGGAATGTTTAGTCTTAGTCCTGAACCATCTGGAGGATTTAACTGGTTTAGAGGATGTGTTCTAGCATTCTTCCAAGCGATATTCAGTGATGATCCAAATGCTACTATGTCAACACCTTTCAGTCGAGTGGGTAGAACGCCAGATTTGATTGGACTATTAGCTACGATCGTTGTATTTGCGGTGGTAATTTATGTTGATTCCATAAAGATAGAAATCCCGGTACAACACAGTCAATATAAAATGCCAGCTCGTTACCCAATAAAATTCCTTTATACTTCAAACATCCCAGTAATTCTAGTTAGTGCATTATTTGCAAACATTTATTTCATTTCTAATTTGATGTGGAATAATTGGAAAAGTGCAGCATCTGGACTAAAATATTTTCTTGTAAGATTCTTTGGTACGTGGGAAGACATATCAGGTGGTACGGGTAGTCAACAATTAGCACCTGTGACGGGTTTAGCGTCATATACGACGGCCCCATATGGTCCTGAGCAGATAGCGAAGTATCCAGTAAATGCTATAATTTACCTAGTGTTGATGGTTGCGCTTTGTGGCATATTCTCACGGATCTGGATAGATACAGCGGGTATGAGTTCAAAAAATGTTGCGAAGCAATTACTTGATGCGAATATGCAAATACCTGGATTCAGAAGAAATCCAAGGATAGTAGAAAAATACCTAGAAAGATATATTCCAACCGCAGCATGGTTAGGAGGGTTCTTCATAGGTGTACTAGCAGCCTTTGCGGATTTCCTAGGTGCATTAGGTACGGGAACAGGTATTCTGCTAACAACGGGTATTCTCCGTCAATACTATGAGATATTTGCTAGCGAACAAGTAAGTGAAACTGTTCCAGCATTAGCGGGATTCTTAGGCTTAAAATAAAACCTAAATCTCCTTCCCTTTTTATTATTTTTTTAAAAGTATATTAAAAGTTTAAGTCAACTATTTGATGTGTTTCAATACTTTTAATTGAAGCTATAGCAATTTTCAAAGCCTTTAATCCATCTATTGATGTTACAACAGGTGGGGCATTTCCTAAACAAGATTCTGCAAATGCGTGCATCTCTGCACTTAGAGGTTCCTTCCATTGAAACTTCTTATTACGCAACCATTCCTCGTCCTCAATTAAATAATCCTGTGATATATAATCTGCTTCAACAACACCCTTTTCGCAAGTTAAGTTTAACTTTCTTAGTTTATGAGGAGTAAGATAGTTCGATTCTATAAAGCCAGTTACTCCGTTACCAAAATCTAACAAAATTTCAGCATAATCAAAATAAGTATGCCTTAGCTTTCCTCCTCTTGCATAAACTGATTTGGGTTCTTTATCAGTAATATATCTAAAAGCATCTATATCATGAATACTTACATCTCGAATAACATCTACATCTTTCAACCTATCTGGCCAGTATGGACCTAATCGTCTTGCGCTGATTAGAACAAGTTCTCCTAATTCTTCTTTTTCAACTAGTTTTCTTGATCTAAATACTATAGGATTAAATCGTTCAATGAAGCCTACTGAAACTACAACATTTGAGCTTTTTTCCAAATCAACTATCTTTTCTGCTTCTTCAACGGTGCTAGTCATTGGTTTTTCTATTAAGATATGCTTTCCTTTTTCTATAGCTTGCATCGCAATCTTAGAATGTGTTGAAGTTGGTGATGCTATTGTTATTGCATGAACATTTTCATCCTCAACCATCTCATCAATGCTAGAATAGAGTTTAGTATCGTATAATTTAGCTATTTCATTTGCCCTTTTTTGATTTAAATCAAAAAGTCCAACAAGGGCTGTATTGTCCATTTCAGTGAAGACACGAGCATGATTTTTCCCCCAACTACCAGTGCCTATTACAGCTACATTTAGTTTTTTCATTTTTTTCACCAGGAGACGAATTAATTATTCCCTCATTTTGAGTAAAGATAAGTAAATATATAAAATTTCTCATTTGGTTGAATGGAGTGAAGAAAAAAGAAAATTGATAAAGCACCGCACCTTATTATTCATACATTGTCAGATTTGGATTTCGAATTGATAGAAGCATATAAAAAAATCTCTCCAAGGTACAGTAGTCTAAAGAAAAAACCATGGAAAGATTTTCAGAGATATTTAGAATCCATAAAAAAACGATTTTCACTACCTACAGAGGGAATATTACTTGATATTGGAAGTGGAAATGCAAGAAATCTCTTGCTTTTTGAATCTCAAAGCTGGCAACACATAGCATCAGATATATCGTTTGAGCTATTAAACTCAAGAGTTATTCTAGAAAACAACACTGTCTATCCTCTTAATAACAATGCAAACTCAATTCCTTTGAAGGAAAGGTCGGTTGATCTATCATTGTGTATCGCTACAATACATCATTTTAGGAATGAAGAGGAGGTGCTGCTTGTACTTAGAAATATCTCTAAAATTCTGAAACACGAAGGTTTTCTAATATTATCCTGTTGGAAAAAATGGAAGAAAGGAACCCGAAAGAAAATAATCTCTGATTTTCTTTTATATTTCTTTAAGAAAAGTAAAAATCGACTGTGGCGTTATGGGGACATTTATCTTCCATGGTATAATGAGAAAAAGGAGCTAATAGCTGAAAGATACTATCATCTATTCGGTAAGAAAGAATTACTAAAAATTGTTTCAAGAGCAAACTACAAAGTTATTGATTTTGCCAAACTGGGAGGAAGAGGTGGAAAAGATAATTTCTTTCTTCTATTAAAAAATGGTTAATTTTGATAAAATTGCATAGTTTTAGTATACTCCAATTACAAAAGCTTTTAAAAAGACAATTATTTTTTGTGTAAGTAAGTACAGAATGTGGTTTTAATTATGGCTTTCTGGGATAATTGGTTTAAAGGATTAACAAATTGGATGATAGAACATGGGCTTAATCAAAGGCCTACTTCAGCGTGGATCATTGCTCTAACTTCTGTTCTACTTGCTATTATATCAACAACAATAACCAGAGTAGTTTCAGATGTTGATGCGTTAAAGGAAAGTATGCAAAAAGTCAATGAATGGAACCAAAGGAGAAAGAAAGCTATGCAAACTGCAGATAAGAAATTATGGTTAAGCGTAAAAAGGGATGAGGAAAGAATCAAGAAAATGCAATCCTCTATGATGTTTAAACGAATGAAACCAATGCTTTTTACAACTATTCCTTTCTTGCTAATATTTGCAATTTTACGAGGTGCCTTTCCAAGTGGTGCTGTCACTGAAGCAAATCCAGTAACACATTATTATGCTTGGTTACCTTTCAATATTGGAAATTTTCCATGGATAGGAAACAACCCTTGGTTTGGACTTGAAGAGTACAATGGGCACTTCTTCTCAAAGGTTCCCTTTTCAACTTGGTATTTCATAACTGCCTTTGCTTTTGGTTCAATAATCTCCAGAATATTTGGAGTCACTCCATCAGGAGCAGCTAAATCCAGATCAACAACTGTTAAGGAAAAACAAGTTAAAACACCAATTTCATCTGCCAAAGAACAATTAGCTAGAAAGAAAACTACCACCAAAAAAGAATAAAAAATACTATGGGGAATTAAAATGGTTAAACCTTCATTACGTGTCGCAAAAACAAGAAAGCGAAGAACACCCTCTGGGACTAAGTTAAGAAGAGTAGAAAAAAGAACAAAAAAGCCACATTGCGCTAATTGTGGAGCTATCGTTCATGGAGTAGCTTTTGGCAGTCAGAATAGAGTAAGAAAAATGTCTCGTTCTGAACGTTTGCCAACAAGACAACATGCAGGACATTTATGCTCAAATTGTTTAAAGAGTGCAATTAAGGCAGAAGTTCGCAGTTAATTCTGAGGATGTGGCAAATTGCCAATTATCGCAGTTTCAGGTCCGCACGGTTCTGGAAAAAGCACTGCTGCTAGGAAAGTTGCGGAGAGTTTAGGATATGAGTATGTATCAGCTGGTGAACTGTTTAGAGATATGGCAAAAAAAGAAAATATGAGTCTTGAAGAGTTCAGTAAACAAGCTGAACTAAAAGAAGAGATTGACAAATATATTGACGATAAAACATTAGAATTGGGTCAAACAAGAGACAATATAGTTATTGACGCACAATTAGGAGGATGGATGCTTAAAAACGAAGCAGACATACTCATTTATATTACAGCTCCGTTTGATTTAAGAATTCAAAGAATATCTAAAAGAGAAAACAAAACAGTTGAAATTATTATTCAAGAAACAAAGGCTAGAGAAGAATCTGAAAAAAACAGATATCAAAAACTGTATAAAATCGATATCACTGATTTAAGTATCTATGATCTGATAATTAATTCACAGAAATTCAATGCCTTTGAATGTGTTGAAATAATTTTGACTGCGTTTAATAAAAAATTAAAAGGTGAAAAAGAATGACAGCAATTCAAGTAGGAAGAGTTATTGTTAAGACAAATGGAAGAGAAGCAGGAAAGAAAGGAATAATAGTCGATATTATTAACGAAAACTATGTTCTCCTTACTGGACCAAAAATAGTAACATCAGTTCGTCGTCGCAAATGCAATATAAGACATTTAGAACCAACAGATAAAGTTGTTGCAATCAAAAGAGATGCAACAGATGAAGAAATCGCTGCAGCTATTGAAACTGCAAAATTGAAGAAATTTATGGAAGAAGTTATAATTCTTTAAGTTTACTTTTTCTTCAAACTTAATATCTTCCTTTTTTCAATAGTTGGTGAAACATGACAATCGTTTTTACTCCTTCAAAGATTGTTTTAGGCAATGAAAATGACAAGATATTAGAATTGTCAAGTGATACAACTAATTTCAGATGGGGTAAAATCCCAACAGATCGATCTATTGAAGAACTATTACAATACGGTATAATAAATTTAGATAAACCGCCTAAACCAACAAGCCACGAGGTTGTTAGTTATGTTAAGAAAATACTTGATATACACCGGGCTGGTCATTCAGGTACTTTGGATCCCCACGTTACAGGTATTTTGCCAGTTGCACTTAGCAAAGCCACAAGAATTCTAGATACTTTATTACTTGCAGGTAAAGAATATATCTGCAATATGAAATTGCACAAAGATGTTGAAGAAGAGAAAATAAAGAACATAATGAAGGAATATTTAGGTGAGCTTTACCAACGCCCTCCTTTAAGATCTAGTGTAAAAAGAGTTTTGAGAATTAGAACAATTTACGAAAATGAGATAATTCAGATAAAGGAAAGGGAGGTATTATTTAGAGTAAGTTGTCAAGCGGGAACTTACATTAGAAAGTATTGTCACGATATCGGTCAAAGTCTCTCTTGTGGCGCCCACATGAAGGAATTACGTAGAATTAGATCTGGACCCTTTACTGAAGATGATCACTTATCAACACTTCAAGACCTCTATGATGCGTACAATTGGTATCTTGAAGAGAAGGATGAAGTGCCACTTCGAAATATCATACTTCCTATGGAATATGGAGTCAAACATATACCAAAACTCTTTGTGAAAGACAGTACGGTAGATTCCCTTTGTCATGGAGCACCACTTGCTATGCCTGGATTGTCCAAATATACTGACAAGTTTGGTAAAGGTGATTTAGTGGGCATTTTTACACTTAAACATGAATTAATAGCATTAGGAGAGATGCAGCTTACATCTGATAGCATAGAGGAGTCGGATCATGGTATTTTAGCAAGTGTAAAAAGAGTTCTTATGACCATAGGAACCTACCCAAGTTTAAAAGCAAAATAATTGGTTAAAATTTATTTATCTAAACGTTTAATTTTGCTAGAACATAGTTTTTAAAATTTTTATAAGAGGTTTCGAAGGTATAATAAGGCCAATTTATATCTTCAGTAACAATAATGTGGTTAGCAGTTGCTATTGCATTACCTATACCTAAACCGATTTCACGCACATCCCTGCTTTTGAAATTCTCCCATTTTGCTAAATCTTGATCTTCTTGAGTTTTTTCAAGATACCTTCCAGACACTGCAAAACGATCGGAGTTTGTTACTCTATTGAACCTGGTTAGCTGACCTGCATGAAAACCTAATACATAGACGTTATTTTCCCCAAATTTATCTTTTGTATAATTAATTTCTGCAGAAGATTTAACACCATTAAGAATCAAGACAGAAGAGTCTTCATATTTCTCTTTTTCAAATTCCAGAATGGTTTGAGTAAAAGCCGTTGGATCTTTTGAAAGAAGTTCTAAAATAACTTGAGATGTATTTTTGTGGTTTACCTCAAGGTTCTGCCTTTTCAACTCATGGTAAACTGCATGACCTGTTTCTATCATGGGAATATTTTCTTCTTCTCTCAATTTGTGACCATGAGATGATTTCCCGCTCAGTTGCAGACCAACCAGAATAAAAACTCTCATGCTATTCAACCCAGATTAGAACACTTAAACAAAAGGTTTTCGTATAGTGAAGGAATAGAATATCATTAGAACAGGTTAAAATCTTAAAATGAATGAAAAATAAGGAATAGAGGTAAAAAATCTATTCTATTAGGTTTACTTTACCGCCAGCTTTTTTGATTTTGGCAATTGCTTTCTCAGATGCTTTATTAACTGTTATAGTCATTGGGAGCGTTATATTACCTTGAGCAAGTAATTTAGTATAACCAAGTTCTTCCAGTTTTATCTCAAATTTTTCTCCTTTCTTAACTGCTAATCCTTCATTTATCAATGAGGGGATCATAGCTTCAAGATGAGAAATGTTAATTTGATGGGTTTTCTCAGTTACAGCAGGAGGACGAACAAAACCTCTTTTTCCAACAGGAGGACGAAGTCCCTTAACTGTTTGAATCCAATGATGTGACATAGGGGCTGCTTTACCAACTCCACCACGCATACCACTCCCTCTGTGAGGTCTAGTTATTCCCCAGCCATGAGTACGGTACCCACGTTCTCTTCTAACTTTTTTTCTTTTTCTTACTGTCATTATCATCACGACATCCTTATTATTAGCTCGTTGATTGTATTTCCTCTATACCCCAAATCTCCGCCTTCTGCGAAACCGCGTTTCATGGATTTATATCCTTTCGATGCAGGATGGAGTCTGAAGAATTTTTTCAACCCAGTTATATCACCTAAGCTTGTTTCTCCATTAACTAATGCTTTGGAAAGTGCTTTGATTGTTGGGTAGGAGGAATTTTCTTTCAGATATTTGTTAGAAATTTTAGTTCTACCAGGTAATTCTCCTCTCTTAGTAAGAACATATTCCAATGCCTCTTGACTAACTTCGCCCCATGTTAAGTAATCTTTAGCTTTTTTGAGCATACCCACATATGAAGAAGTGTTAGGAACAAGAGTCATATAGTTGCTTCGTCTAACATTCAAATTCTTCAGTGTTTCACGAATATTATAATGAACATTGATTGTCCCTCTTAATCGAATAACTGCTAATAATTCTGGTTTATCTTTAGTTTGACTCATTTCTCTCACTTTCCTATCTTGTCCAATCATATGGAGCCATAATGGAATAACTATTTTTTAATGCCTCAAAAGTTGATTTAGCAAAGTTTGAGGTAGTACGAGTTTCACCAAATGTCTTACTCCACACATCGGATATTCCAGCTAATTCTAGAACTGTTTTAGCAGTATTTCCAACTACTAGACCTAAACCTCGTGGTGCAGGATAAAGTATAACTTTAGTTGATCCTACTTTTCCAGAAACCTTGAAAGGTACTGTATGTTGAGTTCCGCATGAGCATTCCCATGATCCACATCCTCTTCTTACAGGTCTAATATTTAATTTAGCGTTAACAATGGCCTTTTTGATAGCAGGACCGATTTCTTTTAGCTTAGCTTCTCCAACGCCAACGTAACCATTACGATTTCCCACAACAACAGTTGCACGGAATTTTCGTTTTCTACCAGCGTCTGTTTGTCTCTGAACAAGACTAATATCAACTACATCATCCTCAAGAGTATCACCGAACAACATATCAATGATTTCAGGTTCCACCAAAGGCAATCCTTGTTGGAATATTTCGTCGATGCTTGAAATTCTACCTTCTTTAACTAATCTCCCTACTCTTGTTCGAGGTTCCCATGCATCTAAATCTAAAAACATATCTCTACTCATTTTTATCTACCTCACTATAATGTATCAATTTTAGCTTTTACCTCATCGAAAAGCGAGGGTAAATTCTCAGGCTTTTTATTAACTTCTAGATATTTAGAAAAGAGTTTATTGTACTTTTCCTTATCTTCTTTAGCTAATAATTTGGCATAAGATTTGATGTGTTCTCCTCTGATTCTATCTTCAGAAGGCATCATTTTATCATTGTATGGAATTGCTATCCCTGCATCCACTACTCCCTTGAGAGTAGCAAACATTCTTGTTCCAGGATTTACAGCAAATGTACCAACATCTAAAATTGCTGCTTTGATTTTAGATTTTAGAGCTTTTTTACCAGCTAGATAGCCAGTAAGATAAGCTGCAGGTAGATTTGAAGTAGCTATATCCCATCCATGATTCTTCAATTCATTTGATCTTACTTGAACAAAAGTTTGATCACCACCTATTTTTGATTCAACGAACTGAACCAAAACTTGCTTATTTGAAGGTCTTGCTACAAATCGAATTTTACCAGATTTTAAGAGCCTTTTTCTTTGTCTATAATCCGTTTTCATTTCTCGGCGTCTTCTAAATGGAACTCTATAGAGTGGTCCATATCTTTGACGCTTTGGCTGCAGTTTCCTTTTCTTTTTATAACCCTTTTTGCTACTTCTTGACATCTTTGATCACCTTATTATAATTCAGGAAGACGTTTCTTTGCTAAACCATGTTCAACAATATAATTTCGAAGATAGCGTACAGAGCGGAAAAGACTACCTTTAGCTTGGAGATATAATTTTCTGTAATTTAAAGTATCAATATATCCTTCATCTCTAAGGTTTTTAAGGTATTTTCGTTGAGCTCGTATTTTTGCAACCCATCTGTCTTTACTAGGAAGACGAGAGTATTTAGGACCTTTACGACTACCAGGGCCTATTCTTTGACCCTTTCTCTTCTTAGCCGCAACAGCTCTTACTCTCCCTCTACTAACTCCTTTAACCTTTCTTTTTCTGATATCACCGTCATCTATATGACGCCTGATATCCTCTCTAGTAATCGCTAAAGCAACATCTTGTAAACTATCAGGTTCGATTATAACTCTGTTAACACCGACCTTTAATACTTTAGCAGCTATTTTTCTTTGAGTTTTTACGTCCATAAACTTAACCTCATGTTAGTTTTGTTCTATGAAGAATCATCTTTTGACTCTTCATCTTTTTCAAGGTCTTCGTCCAATTCGAAATCTTCATCCAATAGTTCATACTCTTCCTCGAGCATGGTATCTTCGAGTACTTCCCCAAACTCTTCAATTCGAGCTGGTGGATTCAGTACTTTCAAACCCAAATCTGCTGCTGTGTCGAGAATTGTTTGCCTTTTTCGAGACCCCACAGTGTGTTTAATTATTATTGCTTCAGTCTCTTTATCTACTTTATCAAGTTCGTAGATATTAGCAACATGAACTACCAAATAACCCGAAGGATGCAGACCTCTGACAGCTTTTGGTCCTCTATAACCAACGCTGACCATTGCAGGAACACCTTTGCGTTTTTCTTTCATTTTATTATCAATGCCCTTGGGCTTTCGCCAGCTTTTCTTGACTCTATTGTAGCGCCAACTTTCTTGACGTACAAAGTTAGGTCTACGAGCATTGATTTTTTTTCGTTTTTCCAACAATCGTTTTTTATTGACTGTCATAGGCACTCACGGTAGAATGTTACATTTGTAATTATGCTACCTACTTTCTGGTGTTTTTAATACTTTTTATCGTTAAGAAATTCGGAACAGAATCTCAAAGGTCTCTAAAAAATGATAATAATAAAATTCGCATCTAAATTTAGAAGCATTAGAAACTAAATAAAATATTAAAATTGAAAAATAAAAAAGAAGGGATTATGCTTTATCCCACAGCCAAATGCCATCCATGAAGGTTTCTGGATCTTTCTTTCTTTTACCCCTTAACCTACATGCTTCTTGCATATTAGCTGTTGTTTGACCAACTGCCTCTTTATCAATACCTTCGATGATGACATCATCTTTGTCAACTTTGACTGTAGTTTCAGGACCGACTATAGGAACAATTATGTTTTTACGACCACCATACAAATTCTTGATGGTTATAATTTTCTTTTTATTATCTGGTTCAACTGTCAAAGGAAAGTGACTAAAAACAATCTTAGATTTGTATGTATAACCCTGCATTACGCCCTTGACCATGTTGTTTATGTACCCAACTACTGCAAGGGTTGCTGCTTTTCGTTTTTTGTTTATATAGAAAGCCTTGATATCAACTTTTTTGCCTTTCTTTGTAATCTCAACATCAGTTGGATCAAAGTTTCTTGTCAAAGTACCTTTAGGTCCTTCAATAGTTACATGTCGATCTTTGACGGTTATCTTGAGATCTTCAGGAAGTTCGATACTTCTTTCGATGTATAACTGTTTCATTTTAATCACCTTAGTATATGTAAGCCAATAAACGACCACCGATGCTTTTCTCTTTTGCATCCTCGTGTGTCATAACGCCTTCTGAGGTAGTGACTACAAGTATACCGAATCCTCTTGCGGGGAGATAAGCACGTTCTTCATCCTCAAATTCATCTTTCTGAATTGGGAAACGAGGTTTGATAACACCGCACTTGTTTATACGACCTAAAAGTTGAATGTCGAACATTCCCCCTCTGTTATTCTCGATATATTCTAGTTCTCCTAGATATCCTGCTCTTTGAATTGTTCGTAAAACATTAGCAATTATTTTACTTGCTGGTTTGACCGTGACGGTTTTCTTTCCAGTTTTTTCAGCATTCAGAATTGATGTTAAGGCATCTGCTAGTGTATCCATTTGCATTTTTATATTACCTCCTTATCCTCCTCTACCGCCAGTTTTCTTGAAACCTATTTTAGCGTATATTTCTCTAATGCATCGTCTACAAACATATAGTCCTCCTCGTCTTATAATAGCTTGATGAGTACCACAACGTCTGCATCGTCTTGAGCCTTTACCATATTTAATTTCTCTTTTCTCTTGCATTTCCGTCACCTAAATTACCTTCATCCCAAATTCTGTCACTAGAAATTCCATGGCTTCTTCAGGACTTATCAAGTGTTTTTTTGGGATACTTTGTCTTTTTCTTTGGCGATATTTGAGTCTATATCCAGCTCTTTCAATTTTAACAACTACATTAAAACCAATAGTTCCTAACATAGGATCAAATGGTGCATCCTCAATATCAACATGTTCTGTTATACCAAAAGCAAAATTACCTTGTTCATCAAAAGATGAATACTTGATTTCGTAATCATATGCATATAGAAACCGTTTCAAGGCTTTACCAGCTTCATCTCCTCTTAGGGTTACAAGTGAAGCAATTGGTTCTCCTTTTGTGATGCTAAAACCTCTGATAGATTCTTTTGCTTGCCTATCAACAGGCTCTCTTTTAGTTATCTGTCTTAGAATTTCCTTTGAACGTTCATACCTTGGACCTGATTCACCGACACATGTATTGACGATAAGAGCTTTTAACTTTGGCTTTTTCATTGGATTCTTCTTCCATTCTTCAGCAAATTTAGGTTCAAATTGTGTTTGTTCCATTATTTCTTCTGTCATCAATCATCACCTATTTCTTACCTTCAATTGTCACACTTGGAGATTTATCTCCTACAACGAAAATATATCTGTAAAGTGTAACTATTTTTTCACCATCAGGAGTACTTAGGGTAACAGTTTTTGTTTTCTTAGTTCCATGTGCACTAATTTCTTCAATAGCACCATGCCTACCCATCCATCTTCCACTAGTAACAAATCCATATGTTCCTACTTTAAGCTCGAATTTCTCTAGAATCTTTTGTTCAGGTAGAGAAATTTTTAGGGTATCATGAGTAGCATAAGTTGAATTATTAGTTTCTTCTTTGCTAAGAACTATATTTCTTCCGTCATGTAAATTTAGTTGTATTAAACCATCTTTAATTGTGGTTTTGTCCCTTATTTGACACAGTTTTTCAGTTGTTTCGTTTTCATCTATTGGGATAGCTCTTAATCCTTTCTTAATTGTGTAAACCATCCTATAGTGCTTTTGCATTTTGGGAAAAGATAAAACATCCATAAACCCTAGAGGGTATTTTCTGTTTGTTTTAACTCTTCCATCAACGATAACATTTCTTTCATAGAGAATACGTTTAACTTCGCTCATGTTTCGTGCAAAATGGAACATATCTCTTAGTAGAATAGCTACAGGAATACAATCATAAGCTGCATGAGGACCAGGGGAAGGTCTGACTGTGTATTTATCGGTTTTTTTACTGATGGGGACATGTTTTGATACAACATATCTCTTCAGATGTCTTTTTCCACCGCCCTTGGTCATTCTGATTCCTCCTTGGTTTCAGTATCAGGAGTTTCTTCTCCTTCATCTAATTCATCTAATTCATCTATATCAAGATCTTCGAAATCTTCTTCGAGGATATTTTCATCTTCTAGCATATCAAGATCGTCTAGTTCTTCAGCTAACTCTTCATCTTCGTCAAAAATATCTTCAGCTAATTCTTCATCAGTTATTCCTTTTTCAGACCTTCGCTGAATAATAGCTCGTCTCTTTTTATCTCTTAAATTTAGTGAGGTTATCACAACGTTACTTGGATGAACTGGAAAGCTGACAATGGTTCCATCTGCTTTCTCTTTACTGTGTCCTTCAATATGAACCGCATATCTTTGTGGTAAAACCCTAATGACTTTTCCTTTAATTTCTGCGTCTTGTGATTTGTTTTTAAAGACAGTTACCTTATCGTTTTTGTGTATAGGTAAACGGCGGATACCATATTTTTCTCTTAATGCATGAGATAATAAAGCTGTCATTTTACGATTTCGGATATGATATTCAGCTTTGAAATGACTCTTCCTCTGTTTACGTGGTTGTATTGACTTTGTTTGTTTCATTTTAATCACCTATACAATTATGGAAGCTTGATGAGCTATTCTTGGCCATTTTTCTGCTGCTTCCTTAGCAACCGGACCTCTAATCTCGCTTCCAAGTGGGTCTCCTACTTCATTTGTAAGAACCACAGCATTTTCCTCAAATTGTATCCAATCTCCCGATCTTCTACGATAAGGGGAACGTTGTCTTACAATCACTGCAGGGAAAATTTGTTTTCTTCTTTGAGGAGTTCCTTGCTTCACCGATACTATAACCATATTTGCAACAGAAGCTTTGGGAATTCTGTTTAATCTTCCTCTATAATTTTTTACTGCAATAATTTGCACAATTCTTGCACCAGAATTATCTGCGCAGCGTAACCTAGAACCAACCATCAATCCTTTAGTGATATGAACTTGAGTCCTTCCGACTGTTTTTCTTTTTGCCATTTTATCACCTTAGTTTAGTTTTTGTATAACAACAAAACTCACAGTTTTTGCGAGTGGTCGGCATTCTGCTGCTAAAACCATATCACCTTCTTTAACATTTAAACAAGGAGGGTTATGGGCAGAAATCTTTCCATGAGCACGTTCATATCTTCTGTATTTTTTTACATACTGAAGATAATCTCTCCTAATAACGACAGTTCGTCTCATTTTGTCAGAAACCACTTTTCCTGTGAAAATCCTCCCTCTAACTGGAAGTTTACCATGAAAAGGACAACGTGGGTCTTCACATTCTGTGGAAGGTGGTTCCACTCCGGGAACACCTATATTCTTTACTTCACTCATTTTTTTGTCACCTCGGTAAAGCGTCTTATACCCATATTTTCCCATGTTAAAAACACAGGAAAACAATTTCGGCTCCAAAATTTCTTTTGGAGTAAGACGTCGCATACCTGTTTTTAGTTTTCACCTAATTCTAAACTATATCGACAGATTTCTTCCATCATTTATCTTTTTAATAGTTGTTATTGTTAAGTTTTTCAAAAATTTAAGTTAAATGCTGAAAAACCTTTCAGAATATAATTAAATTGTTCTTTCTTCTATTTGCTCATTAAAGAAAACCATTTTAAATAACTAATAGCCGATTTTACTTGCTGGGTAATAGTTACCACAATAGGTATCCGTTAATAAACCTTAAAAATTGTACTCTTACTCGCTAACGTAGTCAATAGTAACAAGAATATACAGGAGATATAAGATTGCCAAAATACAAATATTCAATTCAAACAGATCCTGATAGATCAGCCAAAGCCTCTGCTAGAGGTATAGATGTTAGTAGAAAAGCAGCTCGTGAAGTTTGTAACACAATTAAGGGTATGACAATTCATAAAACTATTGAGTTTCTTGAGGCTGTAATTGATAAAAAACTTGCAGTCCCGTATAGACGATTCAAAAATAATGTAGGACACAAAAGTAGCGTGGTTGGTTGGGCAAGTGGCAGATATCCTGTAAAAGCTGCAACAGAGATTCTTAAAGTTGTAAGAAATCTAGAAAACAATGCGGAAAATAATCAATTACAATTAGATAAATGTAGGATTACTCATGCTGTAACTCTACAAGGAACAAGACAACAAGGTATGTTTTACCGAGCTCATGGAAGTTCTTCGCCTAAAATGAGACAATTTATCCATATAGAATTAGTAGCAGAAGTAGCTGAGATGTGATAATTATGCCTACAACAAAAGACTATCTATTAAAAAAATACCAAAAAAATGCAATCGATGAATATTTAGCTGAAGAATTAAAAAATGCTGAATATGGGGGAGTTGAACTTAGAAGAACACCTTTGGGAGATCGTGTTATTCTTAAAGTGGGGAGAGTAGGATTAGCGATTGGGGGAAGAGGAAGAAACATCCACAGGATCACTGAAGCATTACGCGAGCAATATGAGTTAGATAATCCACAAATTGAGGTAACCGAGGTAGAAAATCCAGAGCTTGATGCCCGTATTATGGCATTTCGTTTAGCATCTTCTTTAGAGAGGGGACGTCATTTTCGTAGAAGTGCTCATGGTATAATTAGACGTATATTATCAATTGGAGCCAAAGGTATTGAAATAAAGATTAGTGGAAAGATCACTAGTCAAAGAGCAAGAGTTGAAACATTCAGAGCTGGTTTTGTTGCAAAGGCAGGAGATCCTGCAGAGCGCTATGTCGATATAGGAAAGGCAACAGCTCTTATACGACGAGGATTAATAGGTATTCAAGTTCGAATCATGAGGGGAGATGCAATTTTACCCGATGACATTGCTATTGAAGCTGAACCAACTTCAACATCCATGATAGTGGATATTGGTATAGAAGAAGAGCCCGAGATTATCGAAGAAGTTAGCGAAGAAGTTATTGAAGAATTAGAAGAGTTTCCAGATATTGATGAAGAACTCGAAAAAATAACAGAAGAAGAGAGTAAGAAGAAAAAGAAGAAACCCAAAGACGAGTTTGAAGAACTGGAAGAAGTTGATAAAGTTTCAAAATCGAAGAAAGATGTAAAAGCTTCCAAATCAAAAAAAGAAGATAAGGAAGAAGAAAAACCAAAGAAGGACGTAAAAGCTTCTAAATCAAAAAAAGAAGATGAGGTAGAAGAAAAACCAAAAGATAAGTCCAAGAAGAAATGAAGGAGTGAAATGATGTGGCACTAATAAGATCAAGTGAAATTAGAAAGTTGAATAAGAATCAAAGACTCAAGAAACTGGACGAATTTAAGAAGAAGCTATTTACAATTCAATCCGAATTATCATCTGGTGGATCAATCGAAAATCCAGGTCAAATTCAAGAATATAAGAAAGCAATTGCAAGAATTATAACTATTATGACTGAACTAGATGAGATTTAATGTCAAAAGAAGATCGTAATAAAAGAAAATCTAGAGTTTGGCGAGATCTTTCTTCGTCACTAGTAGGTTTAGAAATAGAAGTAAAACATAGTTCCTCTGAAGATTTAATTGGTGTAAAAGGTATTATTGAAGAGGAAACTTCCAATCTTCTAAGAGTTTCAACTGAAAAGAAGGTTTTGTGGATTCCAAAGTCAAATCAGGTTTTTCAAATCAAAATTACAGATGGAACAATAATCTTAGTTGAAGGACACATGATTAAAGGAACTCCAGAAACAAGAGTAAAGAAGAAAATTCCCAGTTGGTAAATTCCAGATTACTAGTTCATAATAACCTATAATTTCAGGTTTATGGTGGTTTCTTCTAAAAGACTTATTATCTCTCCTTCCTTTATGCTATCTATATTTTCTACCATACTTTCAATTCCATGCATCGATTGAAGGTCTCCTATCAAAGGAGATAGTTCTTTGGGAAAGAATGCTTGTTTTATCGGAGTGTTCAATGGCAGTTTCCTATCTTTCTTAAACTTCCAAATTGCAGAATTTATTTCTAATATTAATGATGTTAAATTTGTGAACACGGATTTTTTAATAATTTCTTCAGGTTTTGGAAACGCTTGTGTGTGAACGCTTGAATCATAAACCCCTCTATAGATTAAATCTGTAACAAATGGAATGATTGGAGCTAAAGCTTTGGTTAGTTCTTTTATAATTTTATGAAGGGTGAACCAAGCGGCTTTTTGTTCTTTGCTGTTGTATGTGTCATTTCTGTTGTAAGCTCTCCCTTTTACAAGTTCCACATAATGTGAAGCGAATGTTTCCCGAGCAAAATTTCGAAGAGTTTTAGCAGGTATTTGAAAGTCATATATCTCATAACCTTTATGAGATTCTTCTATAGTCTTAGCTAATTCAGATAGTATCCATTCATCAGCTGGTTGTAAAGAAATTTCTGATTCATCTTCGATTATAGGAAATCTACTAACAAATTTGGCAATATTGTAAAATTTGTTTATGAATTTGGATATACCTTGTAATCTTTGTTGATTGAATCTGATATCAGAGCCATGACTTGCTTCAGCTGCTCCATAGAATCTCACAGCATCACCGCCATATTTTTCAATCATTTTCTCAGGTAGTACAACAATTCCTTTGCTTTTTGACATCTTTTCGCCCTTACTATTTACCACATGTCCTGAAATCCAAGCATGATTAAATGCGGGTTTATTATGAAGTTGAAGACCCCTTAGCATAGTATAATGTAACCATGTTCGTACTATATCCTTACCTTGAGGTCTTATATCACATATAAAGGGTCTGCTGTTCAATTCCTTAAAAAGCTCTTCATCTTTCTTGTTGTGAGGATGTTTACTGATGTATATTTCACTAATTGAAGAATCCATCCAAGTGTCAAAAGTACGTGAATCACCTTCAAAACCCTCGGAGCTATTGCATTTTTCACATGTACCAAATGGAGGGTCATTTTTCCAAGGCTGATAATAAGGTCCTGGTTCAGGTACACTGGGATGATTACATTTTTTACAATACCAAATAGGTACTTCTGTTCCATAGTATCGTCTTCTGCTTATTGGCCAGTCAATCGAAACAACGTTCAACCAATCTACCCAAACCTGTCTCATAAAAGGTGGGAAAAATTCCATCTCTTGTGCATACTCATGTAACTTTGGAACATATTCTACTTGTCTTAAGTAATATTCAGGCATCGCTAGAAACTCTACTTCGTTCTTGCATCTAGAACATATTGGGAAATTATGAGATGCATCTGTTTTCTCAAGAATGAATCCTTGTTCTTCAAGATCAATAGCAATTTGCTTTTTTGCTTCTTTCACTGTTAAACCTGCATAAGATGGTACTTGTTCTGTTATCTTACCATCTGTATCTATCACAGTAGTGGGATTTAATTGAAGTTCTCTAAATATCTGAACATCTCCTGAATCTCCATAAGCACATACCATCATTATACCAGTTCCAAATTCAGCTTTTGCATAATGATGAGGCATAATCAGCACTTCATCTTCAAATATAGGAGATATAGCAGTCTTCCCCTCTAAATGCAAATACCTTTCATCTTTTGGATTGAAGATTACTACACCTATAGCGGGTATCAATTCAGGTCTAGATGTTGAAATAATTAACTCCTCACCTGTTTCTTTTACTTTGAACCTAATATCATAAAGTAAATGCGAACCTGCTTTATAATCAATTTCATTATCTGCTATTGTTGTTTTACACCGAGTACAATAATTATTTGGGCGATTATCTTCGTAAATTTGGTTTTCATTGAACAATTTAATGAAAGTTGCTTGAGTTAATGCTCTATACTGCTCTTCATCAGTTTTGTAAACTTCGTCCCATTCAAAGGAATTATTACTGAATCCTAAAATTCTGCATACGTGTAGTATTTGGTCACCTACACGGTCTAAGATTCTTTTGCACATTTTCAGAAATTCTTCTCTTGGAACATCATGCATGGATACCCTGAATTCCTTTTCAGCTTGAACTTCAATTGGTAAGCCATTGCGATCCAAACACATTGGAAATAAGATTTCATTTCCAGACATACGTTTATATCTAGCAATCATATCTATTCCACTATAATGGATAGCACCACCCATGTGCCAAGGAGCATTTGCATAAGGCGGAGGGGTATCTATACTATAGATTGGCTTTCCTGAGTTTTTGTTAAATGCAAACAGTTTTTCCTTTTGCCAAATATTGAAAAGTTCTATATCCTTTGTTTGGGGGTCATATGTTTTTTCTGTTAGTCTAGGAACGAATTCACTCACAGTCATCAACCTTTAATATTGCTGTTTTTCGTTGCTTTAAAAATGGAGTGATTACTCACCCAATTAATATAAAGCCTCTATGTTTGTATGAAGATAAGAACCATTTTAAAAACTTCGTCAATTTTTCTTAGCTAGAAAGAAAGAATGAAAACTTAATGTGTTTTCATTACTTTTTCTATAGGTTCATCAGCACTTCTATCTTCTGGTCCTCTGAAATAGGATAGAATTGCCCCCAAAAAGGTTACTACTGCATATACTCCAAATACCCATTTGAGTCCAATCGCGTAATTTACTTCTCCATAAATAGGTAGGCCATTTTTACTTGAAGCAAGACCCGCTACCAAAGCAAGAATAGCTGTAGAAAGAGCTGTTCCCAAACTTATCCCTACACTAGTTGTTAAACCGTGTAAAGCGCTTGCAATCCCAAGTTTTTCCTTTGGTGCTGCACTCATAATACTATTACCATTGGGAGATTGAAACATTCCTATACAGATACCTATCACAATTGCTGAGACAATATATATCGACAGATGAGCATTAACATCAATTAATGCTGAAAGAACTGCAAGCATTATGGCAACACCTATCATTGCTCCAGTACATAAATATCTTGCATCAACTGTGTTCGATAATTTTCCTGAAATTGCTGCAAAAAGTGCCATACCAATAGCTACTCCTGCAAGTACCAAACCAAGTTCTATTGGAGTGTGCGTTATACCAAATCTCGGTAAAAACAAGCTAAATTGATAGATAATAACTATATACCCTTGATGTTTTAATACAGCGGTAACTAAACCTATTGAAATCTTCCTGTTCTTTAACATCTTGAAATCAATCAGAGGACTAGACGTTTTTCTTTCCCACCATATGAAAACTGGAAGAATAAGAAGACTGAAACCTAAAGCTAATCCCGCCCACATTCTTGCTTTAGAAATAGTTTCAGTTTCGGGAAAGATGGTGAAGCTTAAAACTAAAATCATTAGAAATATTGCAAATAATAAGGATCCTAGATGATCTGTTGTTCTCCTTTCTTTTAATGGTGGAGTTTTGGGAATATTAAAATGTACTAGCGCTAATCCAATAACAGCAATTGGAAGATTAATCAAAAACACACCACCAATATTCCAATATTGACTCATAACAGTTCCAAAAACAGGTCCTAAAATTACTGCTATAGAAATAACAACATTGTTTATACCTACCGCTGTTCCTCTATTCTTCTTTGTTGTGAATCTTGTTACTAATGCCATCCCGTTTGCCATCATTCCAGTGGCCCCAACTGCCTGTATTACTCTGCTTAAGACTAAATACCATATTGACCTAAGAAGAAACTCAATTGATAGATAACAGAAAAGGGATCCTATCGCAAAAAGAACCATCCCATATTGGAAAATTCTTTTGTTGCTATATCTATCTCCTAAATCTCCTGCAATTACAGTAAAAGCCATCATGGTTAGTAGATAGGAAAGTATTACCCATTGTACTATAGGTGGAGTAACTCCATAATCTGCTTGAAATTGTTCTAGAAGTACTACTACTATGGAAGCATCCATAGAGGACATAAAAACTCCTACACCTACAGCACTCACCAACGTTATGATTTTTAGTTGGGGTCCCGAAAGCTTTTCAGTATTACTGTTATTAGAACTCATATTGAATGTCTTTCTCTTTTTAGTTCTTCATTAAAAGATTTTTGCATTGAAAATACTTTAATCGGATTAATGGATAAGAAAGAACCATTATTTATATATTCAAATATAAAACATCATATGCAAATTGTTATTGTGGTCTAAAATGAACCAGACTGAATACCTAAATCATCCTTTGATTAAGCAAAATTCAATTGAAGCAAGATTATACCAACAGACTCTTTTTGCTTCTTGTATAAAGGAAAATTCCCTTGTTATTTTACCAACAGGGTTAGGTAAAACAGTTCTTTATCTGATGATTACTGCACAGAGATTGGAGAAATTTCCAGAAGGAAAAATCGTTTTTTGTGCTCCAACAAAACCCTTACTTGATCAGCACGAGCGTACAACCCGTAAGTCACTAAATATTGATCAAGATAAAATTGTTCAAGTTTCTGGGCAAATTGATCCAAAGAAACGCAAGGAGATCTGGAATAATGGCCAAGTATTCATTACTACACCTCAAACTATACAAAATGACATAATTCAAAGAAGAGTCAAATTGGAAGAAATTATTTTTCTGTGTTTAGATGAAGCACATAAAGCTGTTGGAGACCATAGCTATGTCTTTATCGCGGAACAATATCTTAAAAGAGCAACTAATCCTTTATTGCTTGGTATAACCGCTAGTCCTGGTTCAAAAATTGAAAGAATTAATGAAGTTCAATCAAATCTTGGAATCACTAACTTCGAAATGCGTGATGAAACTTCAGATGATGTTAGGCAATATATACATGAAATTGATGAAAGCTGGGAAATTATTCCTCTATCAGACGAATTTAAAACAATTATTGATACACTAAATGATCTCTTCAAGGTTATCCTAGAGGGATTAAAAGAACTTAAGATTATTAAATCCGTCTCCCCAAAAAATAATCCTAGGAGGGAATTATTACAGTTAAGAGCAAGGGTATATGAAATCTACAGTAATTCAGACCAAGAGGATAGAACAGAATTCTTCAGAGCCATGTCTTTAGTAGGTAATTCAATTCGATTATCTCATGCCATAGAACTAATTGAAACACAAGGAATACCTTCATTAAGTAAATATTTAGAAAAACAAATTAGTGAGATTAAGTTTGGGAAAGGAAGTAGAGCACTAAAAGAACTGATGTTCTCAGATGAAATGCGACAAGTTGTAGAATCTGTTCAAACTCTTCAAGAAAAGAAAATTATTCACCCTAAAATTGAAAGGTTAAAGGAGATTGTAACTGAGGAATTATCTAATAATCCAAACAACAGAATACTTATTTTTGCACATTTCAGAGTAGCTGCCAAAATAATTAGTGAAGAACTAAACAAAATAGATGGAATAAATTCCCACTGGTTTGTGGGACAATCTTCTGCAAGAGGAGATAAAGGTCTTTCCCAGAAAGAACAAATTGAAATTATGCAATCTTTTCGAGATGGAACTTACAACTCATTAGTTTCAACTAGTGTTGCAGAAGAAGGGTTAGACATTGGTGAGTGTGAGTTAGTAATTTTCTATGATGCTGTCCCAAGTGCTATTAGATTAATTCAGAGAAAGGGAAGAACAGGAAGAAGAAAGGAAGGAAAAGTAATTATGCTCATCGCTGAGGGAACCAGAGATGAAGCATACATGTGGGCATCTAAGAGACAAGCTCAAAAAATGAAAAAACTTGTGAAAAGGCTTGAAAAACCCTTAAAAAGGAAAGAAATAGCAACTAAAGATCAACAAAAAGGCATTATGGATTTTCTCAAAGAAGCAGAAAAAGTTTCAACCAAAACAAAAGAATATCAAGAAGAAAAACTAGAAGACATAGAAAAACTCGAAAAGGAAACCAAAGATATTGAATTCACCCAAGAAGAGGGGAAAATCAAAGTAATTTGTGATAGTAGAGAAAGAAATTCAGTCGTTATTAAAGAACTGATGAACAAAGATGTAGAACTAGGATTTGAAAGGTTGGATATCGGTGACTACATTTGCTCAGACCAAGTTGTAGTTGAGAGAAAAACAGGGGATGATTTCATCAAATCAATTCTAGATAAGAGATTATTCTCGCAAGCAAAAGTGTTAGTTGAGAGTTGTGCAAAACCAGTAATGATTTTAGAAGGAGACTTCAATTTATTCAGTTCTTCACTTCACCCACATGCACTTGCTGGAGCTTTAACTTCTTTAGCTACAGATTTCAGACTCCCAATTATTCACACTCAAAATCAAAAAGAGACAGCAGAAATTCTATTTGCTTTGGCAAGAAGAGAACAAGAAGAGAGAAAAAGAAGCATTTCAATTGGTAAGAGAAAAGGGATAGGTCTTAAGTCGCAGCTAGAAGAGGCCATTGCTTCGTTACCACATGTCGACCACAAGATATCTAGTAGAATGCTGAAGCATTTTGGATCAGTTAAAGAGATTATGAATGCGAAATTAGAGGACTTCTTTGAAGTACGTGGCGTTGGTGAGAAGATAGCTTCTGACATAGTTGATTTTATTTATACAAACTATAATGAAATTGAGACGGGAGAAGAGATAAAAGGGATGAAGGATGAATTAGAGTTCTTAAAAAGAGAGAAAGTAAAAAAAGAACCTAAGAAGTCAGAGAACGGAGAGAATCAATAAGAGAACGAATTGAAGAAGAAATTTCTGCTATCTCTTTTGGGTCTGATGATTCTTTTAGTTTAGCATTTAGATCGGTTATTTTTACTAGTATTATTTCAGCAGTATCTGCTAGAGCAGGAGGTAAAGAGCTGAAATCATATGAACTAAAATTGTTTGGTGAAGAACTTGTTGCTTGTTGTTGAGCCACTGCAGTTTTAGTTGGGGGCATCTCAGATTTTGAATCCACCATCACATATTCTTTTTTACATTTTACACAAACGACTTTTCCATCTTTTTCATAAAAAGGTTCTACACAAACAGGGCATGCCTTATTGATCATCTTCCAACCCTTTAGAAGTAAGTCAGCTCCTGCAGCGACAGAAGCATCTGATTCTTTTGATGGAGACATATGAAAACAGAAAAAAGTTACTATAAAACATTAATTGTCTTTCACAAGTAAATAATGAATATCCCAGTAATACATTCTATCAAAAGAAAATAGTAAAATTCTAAGACTAAGAAATCAAGTATTGTGATTCTGAATGGTTAAAGAAATAGAACGAACAATTGAATCTATTCCTAAGTTGTCTGCAAAACCAGATAAAGGGAGAGTTATTCTTAAAATAGAAGACTTAATTACAGAAAAACCTCGAGCTAGTGTAAAAGAGATAGACGACACCTACAAATTGATAAAAATGCTACAAAACGCTGCAAAATTCTCTTATAAACCTCCAAAAGGTACTGGAAAGTAATCGCAACGTTTTCTGCCCAAGAAAAGATAAAAATCAGCACCAACTTTAATGGAATCATCAAAATCATTTGATGGACTCATATAGTAACAAAAGAAACACAGTATAAATTTTAAATGTCTTTTATATTCATCTGGCAAATACGTAAGTAATACATCCTATCATTATGCAAAATGGGGTTGGGAACTAAAGTAACAGATGGTTATGCAAATGACAGAAGAATCTGAAAGATCAATAGAATCACACCCTAAGATAGAAATTAATGTAGACAGTAGAAATAAGATTTTAAGATTTCAAGATTTATTACAGGAAAAACCAAGAGTAAGTGTAGAAGAAATTGAAGGGATGGATAGATTGATTCGAATGTTGAAAAACGAAAAAAAATCTCCATTTTACACCTCAAAAGATCATAGCGAATAGAACTCCTCTTAAGAGAGATTAGTTGAAAAAAAAGGTCTTACTATAGATTAACCTAATTCCTCCTTTCTTTAGCATGTAACGTGAAAGTATGAACACTTTATTTTATTACTATGCATTTCCTCTTTCTTTTTTAGAATTATAAGAAAACATTTTTAAAAGTAATAAATTAGGAAGAATGCAGTAAGAACGGGGCATTAGCTCAGCTTGGTTAGAGCACTCGGCTGATATGTTATCTGTTTGTGAAACATTTAACTCAAAAACCGGGGGGTCGGCAGTTCAAATCTGCTATGCCCCACCACTTCTTGTTTTCTAGTCGCATTCTACTATATTTTTTTACACTTCTCTTTTAGTTGTTTTGTTCTTTCCTTACTTCTACATCTTTTGTTCTCTATTTGTATAAGTATTATAAGTGTATAAACGCCCAATCCATTTGATAATTATGGTTTCAATGCAACAACTCTATAATATTGTTGAAGAAGATAGGAAGAAGCATTTGGGTTTTTTTTCTAAAGTTCCAAGGAAACACTTTCATTATAATCAAACTGAAAAAACATGGAGCCCAGAGCAAATTTTTAGACATCTCTTAATGAACATTCAATGGATGTTCGACAAACTCCCCATCGAATCACAAAAACCATCTCAACTTGCAATTGATCTTGAGGAAGAAGTAAATGAACAAGTAACTTTAGCTGATTTAATTGATGAATTTGATCGAATATCACCATTACTGAGTAAATCCCTATCCTCCTTAACATCTGAGCAAGAAGAAGAATATATTGATACATATAAAGGTAAAATGCAACGACGAGTTTACTTAATTAGACTAATTAATCATGAACATAGACATATAGGACAAATACAATGGCTATTAAAACGTTCAACAGGTTGGACTGACAAAGAAATCTATGAAATAGATGATTAAAAGAATTAATTTAAATTACATAGTCAGCAGGATCTGGTTCTAATAAAGGTGCAAATATACTTGGCTTGTAAACATATATACTATAAATCGGAATGCCCCTCTTCAAAGACCTCCACTTGTTTTGAGGTGGTTCTAACCTCAGATTAGGTATTTCATGGTAATTTTCATTATAATTCCATCTACCTTCTTCTCCTCGAGTATAGCACTCTCCTTTTGTCTTTTCATAATCATTGTTAATTTCCTTAGTATCATCTGCTCGAATTCTTACAAGAACAGTTTTTTGATTACTTGGATTAATTACTGTAACTCCATATGAAGGGGGCACAACCACAACATCAAATTTCTGTGCTCTTATCATTACAGCATCTTTTATTTTCTCATGTGTTTCCCCGAACTGCTGGAGCAAAAATTCCGAATATCCTTCAGCAACTTGATAGATTTCTGGAAATCGGTACCCTGTACCAGCAAAGGACCTATAATAGCCAAAAGTTTTGTAATATTCTTCTCCTAATTTTCCAGCTTGGATAATTAAGAAATCAAACCTCATTACATCCCAAAGGTGTTTATCTTCTACTTTCTTTAATCCTCTATAGATTCTAAAAACTTCTTCTTCCTCATCTTTTCCTTCCCATTCTTTTTTCAACAAGAAGTTAGAAATGTCCTTGATTTTGTGAATTACTACATCTTTTACACTAATTTCACTATCGCTGTACTTTAGTGCAGTTTCTTCACTAACAATGGATAATCCTGTACTTTCCCTTAATTCCATTCTACTCACAATTAGAGACTATAGAAATAATCTTCTCCTTCTTCAGTGATTTTCCAACTATCCAATGCCCCTACTTTAAAATTCTTCAAATAATCCTTTTCTGTCAACGAAGATAAAACTTCTATGAGCACTTCTTGCTCTACACTTTCTCCTCTGGGAGCATAAAGATTAGTTAGCTGAAACATCACATCCGAGAGATTTAAACCCCTGTTTAGCGAAACAAAAATATCTAATAAATCAATTTCTATCTGTTGTTTCTCCACCATTATAATCAGATGTTAACTATTTGCTCTTTCTAAAAATATTTCTCTACTATTTTTATTATTTCTAAAGACTCATAACCAAAAAGATAATAATAAATCTTGAAATTTTGTCTAAAGTGCTATACTGAAGCATAATTCTTTAGTTTACCCTTATCCAGAGGAGATACTATGACAAAGCAACAGGAAGAAAAGAAAAGATCGTCAGTAGAACGCTATATGTTAAAACATGAGATAGAAAAGCTAGAAGCTAAGAAAAGTTTTAACATGTCTACAAGTTTGGTTACATTGTACATTCCCCCCAACACTAGGTTATCTGATATTAACTCCCAGTTGCGTGATGAATATGGAACTGCAACAAATATCAAAGACAAAAGCACTGGAAAGGCTGTCCAATCTGCCCTTTCCTCTATCATGTCTAGGATAAAAACTATTCCTAGTTCTGGAGAGAATGGTCTTGTTATCTTCTGTGGAATTACTCAAAACAATAAGGTGGAATTTTTCCTAATTAGCCCTCCAGATCCCGTAGGAATTAAGCTTTATATCTGTGATTATGTATTTCATATTAATCATCTTAAAGAGATGTTAGAAAGCAAACAAAGGTATGGGTTAGCATTAATTGCTCGAGGAGGAGCAACACTAGCAACTGTTCAAGGCTCCAGATTAGATATAATTCGTGAAGAAGAATCTAATGTTCCTGGTAAACATAAAATGGGTGGTCAGTCTCAAGCTCGTTTTCAAAGATTAACTGAAGAAGCGGCTCAAAGATGGTATGGCAAAATTGCAGATATCATGAATACTGTTTATCTTGAAGATTATCCTGTTGAAGCAATAGTTGTTGGTGGTCCTGCTTTATCAAAAGCAGAATTTTTGGAAAGTAAGGAAATTGATTATCGATTGCTTGAAAAAGTCATAGGAATCTATGATATAGGATATTTGGGCTCAGTTGGGATTCGAGAACTTCTAGATAAAGCTGCAGATAAATTGTCTGATTTTGAGTTAATTAAGGAGCGCCAACTCACACAAAAATTCATGGAACATTTGGGAAAGGACACAGGACTAGTTACTTATGGAGAAAAGGAAGTTTTGGAAGCATTAGAAAAAGCAGCTGTTGATATTGTTTTAGTAAGTGAGGATGTAGATAGAATTAATATGGAAATTAAATGTGATGGGTGTGATTACTCAACCATTGAGTCGGTAAAAAGCAAAGATTACAATGATTTCGTAAAAAAATTATCTGATAAAAAATGTCCTGATTGCGGAAATTCCAAATTGTATATTGAAAGTGAAAGTGATTTAATAACTGAATTGAATGAAAAAGCCGAGAATACTGGTGCCACTCTAGAGGTCATTTCATCTGATCATGAGGATGGGGCTATGTTATACAATGCATTTGGTGGGATAGCAGCAATTCTCCGATACAAAACATATGATAGTTATTAGAAAGAAAAAAAGAAAGACTTATCTATTAACCACAGTTCCAATATTTTCTCCATCAACAATTCTCAAAATGTTCTTAGGCTCAGAACCATTTGTAAATATTAGTCTTATATTGGATCTTTTCACTATTTCACATCCTACTCTGTCAAAGAGGGCATATTTACCTGGTTCTTCATCTTGTTTTGATATAATCTTCAACAGTTCATCAGCTGAAAGCTCATCTAAAGGTTTTGCATCTTCATACTGGTTGGGATCTTTATCATAGACCTTATCTACATTTGTTAAATTTATCAGTAAATCAGCACCCCAATATTCTGCTACAAGAGCTGCAACTGCATTTGTAGATTGCCCTGGTTGAAGACCTCCAGTAACAACAATCTTTCCAGTCGAGAGTGCTTTGCCAATTTCTTCGAATGAACGAGGAACAAGCAAATATGCTTTATTTTGGAGTGAAGCAATTACTAGTAAAGCATGAATTCGAGTTGATTCTACCGCAAGAAGGTCTTTGAAAGTAGACACATGCCCAAGGACATCGCTTGCTTGAATGATAACTCTAGCTAATTTTCCTCCTCCAACAACTACAGCAACTTTATGCCCAGCATCATGAAGTGTGTTAATAGTATCAACAATTTCCTTTATTCTTTCAACATTTAGAACCATTTCTTCTTTGTATAAAACAGAACCGCCAAACTTTAGTACAATCTTCTTCATTAGTATCGCTACAAAGTTATTAGGATGATAGCTAAATAATGTTTTTTCTCAGAAAGTCATTTTTCTCCCATTTTTATACAACAAAGAAGAGAATCTTTTTTAATAAACTTTCAAAGGTGCAAACAAATAAACTGAGGACTGTAACATGGACTTTAGTCAAAGAAATCCTATTGAGAAGGTTTTTTCTACTACAGATGAAAAGATATCAATCGCAGGATGGGTTCAACAAGTTCGCAATCTTGGAGGATTACGATTTATTCAATTACAAGATAGAACAGGGATTGTTCAAATAGTTTTACCCAAAAAGAAAGTATCTGAAGAGATATTTGCTTTAGATTTTCAAGAAGGAGATATAATTGCAGTTACTGGAAATATCGTAACTAATGAAAGTGCCCCAAATGGAAAAGAAGTCCTTCCGTCTGAGATTGAAATTATAAATAAAAGAGCTCAAGAATATCCAATTTCAGTTGGCGATAAGATTGAAACAAATCCAGATAAGAGATATGATTATAGGTTTTTAGATTTAAGAGACAGAAAGATTGCTCACATTTTCGAAATTGAGAGTACTGCTGCTTATGCAATTCAACAATATTTTAGAGATAACGACTTCTTACAGTTCTTTTCAGCTAAAATTGTTGGTTCAGCAACAGAAAGTGGTGCCAGTGTTTTTGAAATAAATTATTTTGATAAAAAAGCATACTTAGCACAATCCCCTCAATTCTATAAACAAATGATGTTAATGGCGGGATTTGAAAGAGTTTTTGAAATAGGCCCTGTTTTTCGAGCTGAGAAACACCACACTAATCGTCATTTATGTGAATATACTTCTATAGATTTTGAGATTTCATACATTAATGATCAAAAAGATGTCATGAAAGTTATACAAGGCGCAATTGGTTTTGCTCTAGATACAATAAAAACATCTAGAGCTGATTCTCTTGAAGTATTGGGAGTTCAAATTGATGATCAACCCAAAGAATGGCCAATAATCACAATTCCTGAATGTAATGATATTTTAGCAGATGAAGGTAAAGAACTAGACCTCTATGAAGATTTAGACGCTGAAGCAGAGAAAATCATTGGTAGGCATGCAAAAGAGAAATGGAATTCAGACTTTGTATTCGTAGACCAATATCCTTGGAAGATTAGACCATTCTATACTATGAAAGATGATGAAGATCCAAGATTGACAAAATCTTTTGATCTCTTATTCAAAGGACAAGAATTAACCACTGGAGGACAAAGAGAACACAGAGTAGATATTTTAGCCAAGCAAGCTGTTGAAAAGGATTTCAAGCTTGAAGAGGTTGATAGTTATCTGCAGTTCTTTAGAAATGGAGCACCTCCACATGGGGGAAGTGGAACAGGAATTGAAAGATTTGTGCAAAAGATCCTTGAATTACCGAATATTAGAGAAGCAAGATTACTTCCAAGAGACCCAACAAGACTCCATCCATAATCTTCAATCAATTTCAAATCAAGATGAAAAATCTTAAAAAACGAATGAAATTCATTATAGTAGCCAAACATTATGACTTTGTTGGCGGGGATAGCCAAGCGGCCAACGGCGGCGGACTTAAGATCTTGGTTTATGCCTAAGATAAGGGTTAGAAGTCAGATGAGCCATCCGTTCTTTAGTAGTTCGGGAGTTCGAATCTCCCTCCCCGCACCAATTTCTTTTATTCTCATTCTTCGCCAGCTTTTTTCTTTATTCTCAACAAGACGACTAATACAACAGCAATTGCAGCAAAAGTTAGAGAACTACTCGTTTTGAAAACTTCTGGTTTTTCATATCCAGCATATTCCATCCACTCCCAAGCTTTTTCTAAATTGTAATCGTATTTAACTCGGAATTCATTGTACCAATAAGGATTCCAAATATATGTTGTTGGTCGATGGTTTATTTTATATTCTCCTTCATAGTTAATCTGATTTATCTCCCCTCTATCTATTGCATAACATATTGCTTTTCTCACTGCTAACGCTTTTGTATATACTTGATTTGGAGCAGTAAAATTCAGCCAGACTTGATTATCATCTCCACCTATAAAGGGTCTATTTAGGTTAAATGCTATAAAAATCATTGCTGATGTGAAATAGGGATGCATCTGATATCTCGGATCATCTATCATCTCTTTCCTTTCTGAATGAGATAGTAGGGGTACGTCACACAAATCCAGTTCTCCCATCATGAAATACATAAGTTCAAGAGAGGAATCAGGAATAACATTAATGATAACTGTGTTTACAAATGGTTCCACCCCTGTGGTTCCGTCTATTGCTCCCACACCAAACCAATGAGGACTCTTTCGGAGAACTGTAAGAGAATTTCTTCTTTGATAATCTAACATGAACTTCCCACAGCCAAAAGCTGATTTACTAAAGGTAATCCATTGAGGAGTATTGATGATTTCTGGATAAAGACCAATACATTCAATCCCTCCTTCTGTTTGAAACACCTCTGTATTAGTGGAATTTAAGAAAAATTCTGGAAGTAATTGCATATCTAAATATCGCCACATATCCATTTCAGATTCTATGGGGATAGCATACTCCGCATATTTACTACTTATTTTTAGATGAAATGCATTTGTGTTATTTGCATCCACATAACAATCTCCTAACCATCCAAATTCGCTTGCTGAATCTGATATATTTTGATTTGCATGAGCTAAAAGTGTAAATACCACATCTTTAGCTGTAACTTTTTGATTTGTCCCATTACTATGTTCTCCTTTAAGACCAACCATTATTTGTTCAGTATTCGATGAATCCAAAGGAGCTGAATTTTCATCTCTTTCTGTAATATTAAATGAAGGATTCCAATAGATATTGTCTCTCAAATAGTATTTCATGTGATATGTATTGATATATTCCCAGTCTTCAATTATCCCTGTTTTAATTGGAAAATATTCAATAGGATCTTTCTTAAGAATGGGTTCTGATATGAGTTGAATAACTAACTCACTAGACTTATCATCTGAGTATATCTGATTTAATTCTCTCCAATTACCATCTGCTATTCTAAATTCATCTAAATTTACTTGTCCTTCATGTAACCCATCATAGCTCATGTAAGGTAAAGATTCAGAGATACCCCAACTAGATTCATATCCATTTATATTACTCCATAAACTCACATAGTTACGAGGGCTAAACATCGGTAAAAGAGGGAGAATATTGTCCATAATTATGCTTTGCAGTTCTTCAAAATACGTAAATTCATCAAACGAATATGGTAGAAAATGCAATATTATCTCCTGTATTATCTCACTCCTATTTTGATAAGGAATTCCTGGATTCAAACCAAAAACATTATCTGAACCATTTGAAGAATAAAAACTCCGAAGATCAATGGAATTCATTTGCGAGCTAAAAAGTGTAATCATATCCCAATTTCTATAAAACATTGGATCAGGTGCTTGAGGTGGCGCCCATATCTCGTCTCCAAGCTCAACTTTGATATTAATGTCTGCTAAGTAATCTTTTACTTGGAGAGCATAATCCCCTAAAAAACCAACACCAAACTTTAGTGTAAAAAATGGTGCAGTTTCCTTTAAACCATTTACTTGAATAGTACCACTAACAAAAAAAATTATCAGTAAACTTGTTTTAAAAACTGATCTTCGTTTCATCTAACTTTCCAACTAGCAAACCAGTTACTACGTGACACATATATGCACTTATAAATATTCTTTAGTGGTTCGGGAGTTCGAATCTCCCTCCCTGCACCATTATTTTTCTTTTAATTTCTTCTTTCACGCATTGGTTAAACCTTAAGCTATATGGTTTATCCTCTTTACCTTGATATTAAAATCGTTTAACCAATCAATTAAGCGCTTGTTCTAACCAATTAAAAAAACGATTAAATAAAGCGATGTTACTGGTATCATAGTGATACAATTGTCTAAAAACGAAGTTAAAATGTATGAAGAATTATTAGAACTCTTGGAAAAGAGGTTTGACAAAGGAGAAATTGATAAACAAAATTATGTCGAATTAAAAGAACGTTATCTCCAAAAGCTTGATGATGCTAAAGAAAATTTTGAACAGCACAAAGAAGCTTCTCAGATTTATACTTCAGGAGTTAAGGTATCAACTGATAAATCTCTATCAGTTGCTGGATCAACTAAAATCTCAGGAGGGCATGTTGGAAAGGATATTCGCATAGCAGGTTCTGGAAAAATTGATAGTGATGTTGAATGTAACAACTTGAAATCTGCAGGTTCCCTGAAGAGTAATGGTAACATTACTGCCCATGGAGACATCAATGCTGCAGGATCTTTTAAGTGCGCTGGCTTCTTACATGGTGATCAAGATGCAAAATTCGCAGGTTCAGCAAAAGTAGGCTTAGAAACTATTCTCAAAGGCAGAATTGTAGCAGCTGGTAGTTTTACTACTGGAGGACTTTTACAAGCTGAAAGCGGTGCAAAATTTTCAGGTTCTGCTAGAATTGAAGGTAACTTATTATCTCAAAGAATTGTTGAAGTAGCTGGACGAATTATAGTTGAAGGTGATTTAGTAGGCGATGATATTCTTATCAATAAAGGAAGGGATTTCCTTGGTCTTAGATTTCGATCTCTTAAGAAATCAAAAATTGAAGGGCATGTTTTAGGTACTGGGGAAGTTTATTTGGCTAACACTGATGTAGACGGCGATGTTAAAGGTCTCAAAGTCGAGATTGGACCATTTACTAATGTAGAAGGTACTGTTTTTTATGTCGATTACATAGATGTTGACAAGAGAGCAAATTTAGCTAATGAACCATTAAAAATAAGCCATGAAAAACTAAGATTGTAAATTAAGTTTATGAAATAAGAAAGGTGAAATAAATGGAAAAAACAATAAAAGAAACATACGAAAATGTTGAAGAGAGAGCAACAATCAGCTCTGCTGGGAGTTTAAAGGAATCAGAAGATTTAGTCAAAATCTCCGGATCATCAAATATATCTGGTGGAGTTATTCCTAAATTTGTTAAAATTTCAGGTTCAGGAAGACTTGCTGGAGACTTCAAATGTAACGGAATAAGGTCCTCAGGATCATTAAAGGGTGAAGGAAATTTAACTTCTTTGGGTACAGTTAGAAGTTCTGGATCCTTTGATATATCTGGTGGACTTGCGAGCGAATCTTCTGCTAAATTTAGTGGCTCCGCAAAAATTGGTCAAGATGCTAACATTTTAGGTCCCATTAAAACTTCTGGATCTTTCAGAGTTGGTGGAGATTTGATTGGTAGCGGTGATGCTAAATTTTCTGGATCAGCAAAGATTGAAGGAGAAACTACTGTACAAGGTTTCACAAAATCCTCTGGTTCTTTCAAAGTAGGTGGAAATCTACAAACAAACAATGGTATAAAATCTTCAGGCTCCATAGGAGTAGGTGGAAACCTCCTATCACAACAAGATGTTACAGTAGAGGGTGCAGCTAATGTTAAAGGAAACTTAGTAGGAGAAAATGTAACTCTAGGTTTGAAAGGATGGAAAAGATGGTTAAGTCTAAGAATCGGTAGCATTGTCAAACATCCATACAAAGTTGGTGGAAACTTATTTGCTAAGAATATTGTAGACATTAGAGCCACCTCAGTTGCTGGAGATGTTAAGGGATACGATGTTGTTATTGGTCGTCGTTCAGAAGTTGGTGGAAAGGTTTACTTTGTTAATTCTCTCAAAGTTAAACGTAGTGTAAAATTATCTGAAGAACCCATTCGAATTAAACCTGAAGAACTAAAACTTTAGTTCCCTCAGTTCCTTTTTTCTTTTCCCTCAAAACAAAATATTCTTTAATCTCTTTTGCATTCTTCAAATGATAATCTATGTTAGGTAAACTAGGGTCTGCTCTTAACACCGCAATTTCTAAGATACTTAGAGGTGGTCCTCCAGATAAAGAACAAATTCGTGAATTAAAGAATGCAATGTTAAAAGCTTTATTAGAAGCTGATGTTCAATTTGATTTAGCTGCAGAGGTAGTTAATGAAGTTGAACGTAAATCGATGGATAAGGGACTTCCGGATGGTTTATCTCGTAAAAAAAGTGTTTTGTCAATCATACATGATGAGCTTTCTAAGTTTCTAGGAACAAAGGTTTACCCCCTTACATTACATCCAGACAGACCAACACTAATAATGTTGGTAGGGATCCAAGGATCAGGAAAAACAACCACAGCAGCAAAACTTGCAAAATACATTCAAAAAAGAGGTAAAAAGGTTGCAGTTGTAACTGTCGATAATTTTAGACCCGGTGCCTATGAACAATTGCAACAACTTTGTTCTAGTATTAAAGTACCTGTTTATGGTGATCCTGAAAACAAAAACGCTATCAAAATTGCAGCAGATGGTGTTAAGAAGTTTTTGGATGAAAAATATAACACTATAATTATTGATACAGCTGGACGTCACAAAGAGGAAAAAGCTCTTCTTAAAGAAATGAAAGAACTTACTGACAAAATAAAACCAGATGAAATTATACTTGTTGTAGATGGAAATCTCGGACAAGCAGCTCACGATCAAGCTTCTGCCTTTGCAAAAGTAACCAAAGTTGGTTCAGTTATTGTAACTAAGATGGATGGTTCAGCTAAGGGTGGGGGAAGTCTCTCTGCAGCAGTAGCGGCCAATGTTCCAATTAAATTCCTTGCGGATGGTGAAGATATTGATTCTTTAGAGGAATTCAACCCAACATCGTTTGTAGGAAGGCTTATTGGAGTAGGGGATTTAGAAGGTCTTTTGAAAGAAGTACGAGAAATGGAGGCTCTTCCCTCAAAAGAAGAAGCAATGAGTATGCTAAGTGGTAAAATCTCCTATAGACAAATGATGGAATTGTTAGACACTTTCAGCTCCTCTGGTTCGATGAAGAGAATGCTTTCAATGATTCCAGGATTAGGAATGACTATAGATGAAGATATGCTCGATGTTTCAAAGGACAATATGAAAAGATTCAAAGTCATTATGACCTCTATGACAGATGAAGAACTAGATGGAAAAACCAAATTAGGGAGTTCTAGAGTTCAACGAATTGCTAAAGGTAGTGGGAGACCCGTTTCAGAAGTGAGAGAACTAATGGCTCAACACAAGATGATGACCAATCTGGTAAAACGCATGCGTAAAGGAAGACGCGGAGGAATGCAAATACCAGGAATCCCACCTGGGTTATTAGGACAATAGACAATCACAAAATGTGAAATCGTATGTCTCAACTTTTTTTTATCTTAAACGCTCCTCCTTTATCTTTTACTAAGTCCAATCTATATGAAAAAAGTACAGAATTGAAAGAATCCGCACCCTACATAAAATCAATTGCAGATTCCTTTTTTCTGTCAAACCAATTTAGAAAGAATCTGCTTATTTATTACTGTACAAGTTACCAAGGAATACCATATGTAATTACTTTCGAAGGTAGCAAGTTAAAGTATCTTGGTCCTAGCTTCTTTTCATCAGCACACCTAATTCTACGAGCAAAAAATCACATACTAGATTCTAATTCTCGAGATGGAAAACTCACACCAGGTATTTCAGTTCTAGAGCAAAGCAGCGATTGGATCTTTGAAAAGCACAAGGAGGACAAGATAGTTCAAGTTATTTCAATATGTGAAAAAGAGTCAGAATTTTCACAAGATATTGCTAAACATAGCAACGTCTTTGCTTATGGTTTCGAAAAACTACCTTTATCAATCAAATCAAAGAAAATGCTCTTAAAGCATCTGGTAGTTGATGAACAAGTAATTATTACCAATTATCTTTTGGAGAGTGTTAGATAGGATGACTCTGCATAATAAAGCTATAGACATACTAAAATCATATTCTTTGTGTGATTATTGTTTAGGGAGACAATTCTCTAATTTGTCAACAGGAACTACAAACAAGAATAGAGGTTCAACAATTAAGGACTTTCTAACTCTATTTCATTCAACTGATATTACAGACAATAATGTCTTAATGCTTCAAGCTTTGTCAAGAGCAGACAATAAATTGGCAAAAAACACTCTAAGAAGAAATAATTTTGAAACTGAGAATTCAGAAGAGTGTTATATCTGCCAGAATACTCTGACTGAAAATTCGGAAAAAATTATTCAAGGGATTTTACCAGAAGTTAGAGACTATGAATTTCAAACTTTCTTGATTGGTACTTCACTACCTAAGGAGTTTTTTGAAAGAGAGAAAAATCTGAAAGAAGAATTCAACGTTGTGCAAACTGAATATTTAAAGCAAGAATTCAATCGTTTGATAGGAGGAAAAATTGGGGAGTTTCTTTCAAAAGAAACCGATTTTCAGTCACCAGAAATTGTAATCGAAATAAGTCCTTTAACCTACTCTATAGTTCTCAAGTTAAAACCTTTGTATATTTATGGTCGATATCGAAAATATATTCGAACTCTACCTCAGACACGTTGGCCTTGTAGAAAATGTAAGGGAAGAGGATGTGTAGAGTGCAATCATACTGGTAAAAAGTATCAGGAATCTGTTGAGGAGCTTGCAGAATATGAAGCACTTAAACTAACACATGGATACAAAGGTGTGTTACATGGTGCGGGAAGAGAGGATATTGATGCCTTGATGTTGGGTACAGGGAGACCTTTTGTTCTTGAAATAGTGGAACCAAAGATACGAATCATAGATTTGCGTGAGCTTGAAAAAAACACAAACCAATATGGTAAAGGAAAAATCGATGTTTCTGAATACAGATGGTCTTCAAAAAATGAGGTGAGAGATTTAAAAAGCAGTGCAGAGAGAACTGTAAAGAAGTACAAAGCTCTTATTACTTTTGAAGAACCAATTTCTGAAAAGAAAATCAAAGAAATTGAAAAATTCTTTCAAAACCGATCTATAGATCAACGAACACCTCAGAGAGTTTCTCATAGAAGAGCAGATCTTATAAGAAAAAAAACAGCATTTTCTGTTCAATGCTCAAGAATTAATGAGACTCATATTGAAGCTATTATAACCTGCGATGGTGGTTGTTATGTTAAAGAACTAATTTCAGGAGATAATAGTCGAACAAAACCCAGCATAGCAGAGATTATAGGCATAGAAGCTAAGTGCAAGGAATTGGATGTCATTGAAATTCAAGATGGGTCCACTAAAGCGTGAAATAGAAGTAGTGGTTTTGAAGGATGGTTTTACAATCACCAGAACAGATAACGAAAAGATTAAAAGTTACATCGAGGGACTTTGCTCACTTGTATAAATTAAACATAAAGGTGTAAAGTATGCGTAAATCCAAAGGTTATCGTGCTAGAACAAGACATCTCATGAAGAAGCATACAAGAGATAAAGGTATTAGACCTTTAGATTATCTATTGCGTGATTTCAACGAAGGTGATATAGTGGACATTATTATTGATTCAAGTGAACATAGAGGAATGCCTCACAGAAGGTATCATGGTAAAACAGGAGAAATCACAAAGAAGCAAGGCAAAGCTTTCATTGTTTCAATAAGACAAGGAAAAGCTACAAAGCAGATTATTGCCGTAAAGGAACATTTACGTTTAAGTCGTTCTGTTATTCAAGTAGAAAATTAGTGAAGTGAGTCTATGCCTAGAGAGGGTCTCGAGAAAAAACCATTAACAATTTCTGAAGCTATGCGTATTTTACAGGAAAGAAGTGAAGAATCAGAACTTTCCTACTGGCAAAGAGTTGCATTTGAACATGCTATGCAAAATGCTAGAATTGAACCTGAAGAATCTAGAGAAATAGTTGAGAAATTAATTAAAAAATATAAATTATCTGAACTCTCTGCATATACTATTGCTAATATACTGCCTCCATCTATAGAAGAACTGAAAGATTTGCTCTCAAAAGAACCACAAATGCTAACAGATACTGATATCAAAGAAATCTTTAACATTATTAAACCATTTATCGATAGAGAGCCCAAATCCGCATAAGGCTTTAATATAGGATTAATACCAAGAAAGCAAAAACTTTTTTTGTATTTGTACTTAGTTATGGTGAGAGTATCATGGTAAACAATCAAAATTCCAGATTAAACAAACGTCCTGAGAAATCAACAGAAAGTGATGATTTCATTATTGGACCCGTTACTCGTGTAAAATATACAAAGAAAGATGAATCACGAATTCTAGTTCTAGACTATTTACCAGATGGTAAGGGTTTTGGACAAACCAAACAAAGGGAACCTACAATTCAGGGTATTGGTACAACATGGTTTAGTTTACTCGATATTGTTGTTGAAAAAAGGAGTAGTTATCCTCAATTCACAGAGCTACCTCTACCAAAAATCAGTGAAAAAACTCCAATTAGACAAATCAAACGAAGAATTACTGTAAATGATTTAACAAACACAGGACATAGTTCTTTGGAAGAAGCTGTTGTTAATATAATAAACAAAAACGAAAAGAGATTTGTTTCATTTTTCAATAAAGCTCAACCTATAAACAACCGTATTCACTCTCTACAATTAATACCTGGCATTGGAAAGAAACTAATGTGGGAGATATTACAATCAAGAAAAAGCATGCCTTTCGTCTCCTTTAGCGATATAGAAGAGAGAGTAAAGATCTCTGATATAAGAAAAATGATTCTCAATAGAATTATGCAAGAATTAGAAGAAGATGAGAAACATAGGTTATTTACAGCAACCCCAAATTCTGGACAAAGAAGGTAATACCAAAAATGGTTTGAATAATGGATTGCTGGACTTCCTCTTTTGAATTAAGAAAACATGTTTTAAATAGTTTAGAAGAGCTGAAAATCACCCCTTCCAGACAAAGGGGGCAGAATTTTTTAATTGATGCTAACATTATCAACTACCAAATAAAGCAAGCAAGCATACAACCTAAGGATGTTGTTCTTGAAATTGGAGGAGGGATAGGAAACCTATCAAAGTGTATTGCTAGCAAAGCTAGAAAACTGATAATTATAGAACATGATAAACGAATGATCTCATTTTTAACTAATTTTTTACAAGATTTTTCAAATGTAGAAATAATTCAAGGGGATGCTGTTAAAACAGAATTCCCAAGATTTACAAAATGTGTCTCCAATCTCCCTTATCAAATATCGTCTCCCATAACATTTAAGCTTCTAGAATATTCTTTTGATTTAGCAATTCTCATGTATCAAAGGGAGTTTGCACAAAGGTTTTTTGCTAAACCCGGAACCAAGAATTATTCAAGACTGTCAGTGATGATTAATTTAAAGGCTATTTGTAGGAATCTTAAGACTGTTAAGCCAACTTCATTCTATCCACAACCTAAGATATATTCTTCAATAGTAGCTATTACAAAAAAAGATGAAGTTCATTCAGAGGATAACAAAGATTTTTCTGCATTTGTAAGAATGCTTTTTACAAACAAAAAAAAGACAATTAGAAGTATTTTGTTCAATATAATGAAGAGAAAGGAAAAGCAAAGCATATTGGTTGACAGGAAAGTTTTAGAAACGCTTCAATTTATGGATAGACGGGTTTTTACAATGTCAACTGAAGAGCTTCTACAACTATATAATCACATGAAAGAAAGGATAGGCGAGGAACTTTGGTTAAATATGATTTCCCCAAATATGAAATAGAACTAGAATTAGATGATGACGTCTATTTTCCCGCAGAAGATACTTTTTTTCTAATAGATGCAATACAAATATCAAACAACATAGAGAAAATTGTGGAAATAGGTGGCGGTTCAGGGATTATATCTATTGTTCTTGCCAAAAGAAATCCCCATATTCAGTTTCTAATATCAGATATTTCCTTTAGTGCCACTAAAGCAATTAAGTACAATTTACAGCTAAACAGCATTCAGAATCAAGTTGACATTGTTTGTATGGATAAGCTTGAGGCAGTTCATTATCTCGACTCTGAAATCATTATCTGGAATCCACCCTATCTACCAGATAATGAGGAAAGTGGAACCCTTTCTTCATTAAACAGACTTATGTTAGTGGGAGGGAAAAAAGGCTATGAAAAGACGTATGATATGTTGGATTCTTTACGAAAAAGCAAGGTTAATGCCAGTTTTTATACTATATTCTCATCTCTAAGCTGGCATGAAGATAATATTCAAGAATTAAAGAAAGATGGAATAGAATTAGAGGTTATGAGTGAATTAAGCTTATTTTTTGAAAAACTATATTTAGTAAAAATCAATTTTTGTGAAAAAAAATGACAGATTATGAAACAAACATTAAACAAGATGTTATTCTAGTAGAACCCAAAATTGAAGGGAATATTGGTGCAATTGCTAGATTATGTAATAACTTTGCAATTAATAGATTAGTTTTAGTTGCACCTCAAGTTAATCATCTTGATGGGAAAGCCAGAAAGAGGGCTAAACACTCAATAAAATATTTAGAGGAAGCTGAAGTGGTCAATTCTATAGAAGAAATAAAGGAAAATTATTCACTTCTAATAGGAACTTCAGCAAAAGCAGGATTGAACTACAATGTATATAGACAGCCTTCTTTTCCTTGGAATTTAAGTGAGATTCAAAACGTATCTCAAGGAAATATGGGTATAATTTTTGGAAGAGAAGATAGGGGTTTGTCAAACGAGGAATTACGATTATGTGATATTTTAGTAAATATTCCTATACCTGGAGATCATAGGGTTTTGAATATTTCCCAAGCTGTTGCAATTATACTATATGAAATATGGAAGGAATTATCACAAACTGAAAAAAGGATCTCAGAAGAGAGGATTTCAACTAGTATTGAAAGAAAAATCTTATTTGACTTAGTTGAAGATTTAGTTGCTTTCCTACCGTACGAAGAGTACAGAAAACCTATTGCTTTTCACAGCTTTACAACTGTTGTTAATAGAAGCTTCCCGACAAGTTTAGAGATTCATTCATTAATTGGAATTTTCAAAACCATTCTTCGTCAATTGAAGAAATCAGAGGGGGGAGAGTAGAAGTGAGACAAAGGGACATTGAAATGCTACTCTCACAAGTTCAAACATTTCAGAAACCTAATGTAAAACTAGAGCAATATCAAACTCCACCGCGTATAGCAGCAATGATTCTCTGGAGAGCTTATCAACTAGGACATATTGAAAATAAAGTTATAGGAGACTTTTGTTGTGGAACAGGAATGTTTGGAATAGGTGCTAAACAACTAGGTGCAAAAAAGGTTATTGGATTAGAAATTGATAAAGAAGCTTTAGAAATTGCAAAACAAAATGCAGTTAAATTGGAAGTAGAGTTAGAATTCATAGAAGAAGATGTAAAAACTACTGAGAGAAAGTTTGATACAGTTTTTATGAATAGTCCCTTTGGTGTTCAAGGAGAAATTAAAGATCAAGAGTTTCTACTTTCAGCTTTAAAAGCTTCTATGATATCTTATTCTATTCATCTTCATCAAGAAAGAAACATTATTTTTCTGAAGAGTTTCGTGAAAAATCACAATAAAGAAGTAAAAGAAATAATAAAAGCAGAGTTTGAAATACCTAAAATTTACAGTTTTCATACAAAAAGACAGCACATTATAGAGGTTGCAATATTACAATGCAAATAACAAAAAACTAATTTTTTATTTCTTCCTTTAGTAATTTTCTTCTATAAATTGAATACTTCTTTTCTTTCTCTATAGAAAAACGAGCGGGTTGAGGAGAAACAACTCTACTCTCACAATTTGGACATGTTTTATCATTCAGGGTATAGGCTTTGCATTTAGCACAGAAAAAGATAGATTTGGTCATTAAAATCCCCCTTACTTTGATTCAACAACCCTAACAGAAGCATTGACTGTAGCCAAGGAATCCTCAATTGTAGAGACTACTTTAGACATTAACTCTTCTGCTAACTCGTAATCTCTTGCTGAGATAACGAATCTATACATAGGTGCACCTCTTACATATATGTTCATATTCAGCTCTTCTTCTCCTGCGTCAATCTCTTCTCTAGATTTACTTGCTTTTTTAAGAGCATCTCTAATCGAATTAACTCCATCACCTTCCCAACAGATTATCTCAATATCTCTGGAAATCTCTACTTTGGGTATGGTTAAATTCGTTTTTGCAATATCAGTTAGCACTTGAGCCCACTCCTCAGATACACTTGCATCAGTAAAAATACTCTCTCCACTGAATAATGATTCTTCAAAGGCTTGGTAGAAACTTCCATAATATTCAGTGCATAAATCTTCAACTTCAGCTCGAGCTGTTTCGAAGCTTATTTTCCTTATTTTAGCACTCATTTCCAGAAGTGTTAGAGCGGTTTTATATCTTTTAGTTTCTTCAACTTTCTTTCTTTTTAATCCATCAGAAACTCTTTTTATGCTGATGTCAATCTGATTTTCTTTGACTCGCATAACCCTTCCTACAACCTTCTTGCCCAACCTCATAACATTTCGAATGTTCCTCACCCAAGTGGAACTAACTTCAGAAACATGACAATATGCTTGTAAATCATCGTACTCGTCAAGATTAACATATACGCCATGATCAAAAATGCTCTTAACTGTACCAATTACTAAATCACCATATTCTGGAAGGTTTCTTCTACTCATACAAACCATTAATCTCTCTATACTCTTTGTTTAAAAAGTTACTTTCTTATCACAAAAATTAGATAGTTACTTAAATAAATAACACTAGAAGGTAAGCTGTGAAGAAGAATATTAGAACAATAGGTATTGATGATGCAGCTTTTAGTAGAGAAAAGTCCTTGAAATGCTTTATTTTTGGTGTTGTAGTAAGAGGAAATAATCTAGTTGAGGGTGTTTTAAGAACAGAAATAACGGTTGATGGTTTGGATGCGACAGAAAGAATAGTCACTATGATAAAGGAAAGCAAGTTCCTAAATCAGGTAAAAGCTATAGTTTTAGGAAGTGCAACAATTGCTGCTTTCAACGTTATTAACATGGAAAATATTTTCCAAAAAACAACCATTCCAACCATATCAATATTACACAACCCTCCTAATGATGCAGAAGTTAAGAAAGCACTATCTCATCTCCCTGATTGGGAAAAACGTCTAGAAATTCTAATGTCTAACCCAAATCTAGAGAAGGTTGAATTCATAAATCAAAGTGGAAGAGAGTGCAAAATATATGTACAATATCTAGGATTCAGAAATATTGATGAAGTGAAAAATCTGCTTCAAATCACAACCTACTCAAGTTGTGTTCCTGAATGCCTCAGATTAGCAGATATAATAGGGCAGAGTTTCAAAGATTATCTTTTATGAAAACAGCAAATTACTTACTTATTTCAAGATTTTTACATAATTCATCAAGTAAAACTGTAAAAACTTTGGAACATAATTCTCTTTCATTAAGTTCTAATAAATGCTTGTTTATTGTGATGCTTTTTGTTAAAATTGAAATCATTTCAGTAATGTTGATTGGATTTCTTAAATAGACAAAGGCAATAAATGCTTCAACAGCATCACCTAAATCTCCTGCATTTTTCCTTGAGCCCACATGCTTTCTTAAAGGAGAATCTCTGCATGCTTTTGCAAGACATTGATCCCAAACCTTTACCCCTTCCAATTCTTTAGTAGCATTGTATACTGCTGCATTGTAAATGAAATTCACAATAGAATCTCCGAATTTAGCTAGTTTTTTATTCAAAAGAAGTTCATTTAAATCTGGAGTAAATTCGAAGGGTGAGTCCAAAAGACTACCTCCTTACTCAATTTTTGCTTTGCATAAATCGACAAATTCCTTCGATTGTTTTTCCAATCTGTCTAATGCAGAATTTATAGAAACAACAGGATCCGCAGATTTCTTCTTCATTTTTACTTGAAAAATGACTGATTCATAGAAAGATTCATCGCGCCAGTAACCAGCAAAATCCACTTCTTTATCTTTTAGTAGTTCTTCACGTAAGATATTGAATAAAGTGTGGGGGTCTGTAGCTTTGATACTAAATTTTAAGTACCCCTGTTCTTTTTTTAGAATGTTAATCAGCATTTCATTTCCTCTGATGTTTGTTTTAATACTTGATTTAAATATCTTACCAGTCTAGACTGTTTTTATTCTCTAAATAAAATCTTCTCAATCTCCGCATCTTTATCTCTAGATTTCAGATACTCAGTTTGTGCGGAATCTCCAGACAATTTTTCTATTAGTTCTGTGATACATTTTTCAGGATTATAGTTTATTGAGATAGTGTTTTTCTGCTTCTTGAAATATTTCATTTCTAATCCTTTATCAAGGATATAAGAGGGTGAAAGTTCTGTACAGTAACTAACTGTAGCCAAAATTCTTTTCATTATCTGTGTTCTAACATTTAAAGGGGTTTCTTGAATTAATTCATGCATAGACGATAAAATCTTCTGTACTTCTTGCATAGTTGCTTTTGTAATCAAATTTTGATCTTTTACTGATGAAGGGATTTCCAAATGAGTTAAGACTGTACTTATACTTTGTAAAGAGATGATTTTTGATCCAATTTGTTGTATAAGTTTCAGATTATGAACATAATAACCATCAGTATTGAGAACTGCAGATTGATTAAACATTTTCGCAAGAATTTTAACTTTAATAGCAGACTGATTTACAACCACCCTTTCTCCAAACAAAGAAATTTTTGATTTTCCTTTTTTATGTGTAAAAACAAACTCCACATAACGTAAGGAATCCGAGAGCAATTCCAGGAAATATTCTAACAAATCTTTTCTTACAATATTAACATATATCTCTTTCTTGGTTGTTCTTGCCAAACTAATCACCAACCCAGTAATGAAAGTTAGTTTATGTTTTGAATGCTAATTTTCCACTTCCATAATCAATGGTGGTGGTTCTTTTTTCAAAATAAGCGCATTCAGAACATTTCAATTTGTCTCTCCCTATTTTATCCAATTTCCTCCCACATCTTGAACAACTGGCTAATATAACTCCAAGTTGTGAACCTATTAAAGATCCTTGCAAGGGAATGGTCTTATCATCAATTACTTTGGCTCTAACAATATCAGCCAAACGCACTGCTTCATCTACTGTATCCAAATACTCTCTTGAGATTTGAGAAACATGGATAACCATTGTATAAGTTGGATAAACTTCCTTGTTATTGACATAATTCACAGATACAGTTATCATTTGACGGGAAGCATTTACAACTCCACCAATTACTGTGTCACCGTTTTTAGGAACAATCGCAATTTTTGCTTTAGGCATAACTGATATTTCATGTTTTTCAATATTTATGTTAACTTTTCCTGCTACAGCTGCATAGATCTGGTTACCTTCTGAATAAGTACCTTCCCCAGCTATAAATTCCTCTGTAACTGCTAAACGGGTTCCCGGAAAAACTAGCTCATTTGTATCCTTTATTCTATCGTAGATGTCTAATGTCATTCAGTGTCACTTCTGTCTTTTAATAATGGAAATAGTATCGAGTAAAATATCTTTCCATTATTAACATAGTTATGATTATGCTAATAACTGCACTTGCAGGCAAATCTAGAGCCCGTCTACAGAACAAAAACTATTTAACTTAACTGGTATTCTTTCCGTTGATGGCAACACCAGAATTTGGAACAATTAGTGCAACAAGAATGGAGCTTCTTAATACAAAATCTCGAATTAGGCTTGCTCAAAAAGGACATGATCTTCTCAAGGAGAAGATGGATGCACTAGTTATTGAATTATATGCCATCAAAGATGAAGTGAGAGAAGCAAGAAAACAAGTAGAAAAGGAACTAAGGGTTGCGTATCAATCTCTTGCTAAAGCTGAGATGATTGTAGGTCCAGACAAAATTAGAGATCTTGCTCAATATGCTCCCGCTGTTTTAGAAATCACTACCCAAACTGTTAGTATCATGGGCGTTAGATCTCCTAGGTTTATTGTTAATGAGATTCAGAAGGAAGGAGAAGATGTGTTTTATGGTCTAACTAGTTCAAGTGCACAACTAGATAGGTCAATAGTTTATTTTCGCAAGTCATTGAAAACACTGATGGTTATAGCCGAGAAGATGACTTTACTTGAAAAACTAGCTGTTGAGATTAATAAAACTAAGAGAAGAGTTAATGCTCTGAACTATATTTTAATTCCAAAACTACGTGCAACGGCAAAATTCATTGCAAGTACTCTTGAAGAACAAGAAAGAGAAACATTTTCAAGATTAAAGCGAGTCAAAGCAATATTAGAAGCTAAGAAACAGTGAAACGGTTGTCCATGGAAAAAAGTGCGTTATTGTTCACATAAAAGGATTATATTTTCGAGATATTATCTTCCTTTCTAATTGGACACTTTGATAGAGTTTATTAACTATAATCTAATAACTAAATAAACAGAGAAACAAATAAAAGGATTATAATAACATTAATTCAGAGGTAAGTATATGTCGCTTATAGATTGGTTTGAGAATTTACCACCAGCAAGTTTAACTGATCCAGGAGTGAAGATGCTAATTTACCTTTTAGTTATTTTCACATTTTTAAGTGCTCTTGTTGTATTCATTACAACTAGAGTATACCGAAAGAAAGAAGGTCCTTCTCTCCTTGATTTAGATATGGATTCAGATCTACCCACACCTTCTGATATTCCTCCTTCAGAACGTATTGCTATTCTTAAAATTGAAAAAGCAAAGTTCGAGGCAGCACAACAAGCATTGTCTAATACTCATAGAAAGAAGGAAATCAGCGAATCGGTATTCGGTAGACTATCAGTAAGATACGCATCAGATGTTAAGAAAGTTGAAGATGAGATCGAAAAGACAGCAAGAGAAGCTGAAGTTTCCCAACTAGAAGAGGAACTAAAGAAGATGCAAGGAGATTATCTGAGCAAAATAAAGGGTGAAGAGAAAATAGATATTCCTTCAGCAACCCCAACAACTGCTCCTCCAGCTCCTCCAGTAACCGCTAAACCCGTTAAACCTCCAAAAAAGAAGAGAAGGGGAAAAGCTGTTGCAACACCTCCAGCACCACCCTCACCGGCTGCACCTCCAGTAACTGGCAAAGCAGCTCCACCACCACCTCCAGGTGTGGGTAAGACACCACCACCTACAGCAATTCCAAGCCCACCAATGCCAACACCAATACCACCAGGTGCGCCTGCCACAACACCTTCAATTCCAGCACCAACTGTTCCAACTCCAAAACCACCAGGTGTAGTAGTACCTCCAGCAGCTCCAGCAGGAGGAGAAGGAGAAGGGGATTTGTTTGCTAAGAGTACATCAATAGCAGCTCTTCGAAAAGAGATGTTAAAGGAATTAGACAGATTAAAGAAATTCATGAGTGAGCAGCAATAAAATTTGCTTCACGATGGTAAAATTCTCGTCTCCAAAGGAATGAAAATAGAAAATATTTTCTACTCCTCTTATTTTTATTTTACAAAATTAATGGTAGTAAAAAAGTTTTAATTTGTTCTAACTAAATTGTCTTTAGTTCTGATTAACTTGAAGTGACTTAATGATGAATTCAAAAGATTCAAAGTTCTCTGATCAAGAAAAATCTAAATTTCTTGCTGCTCAAAAAGCAGCGAAAGAATTCATTTATGATGGATTTGTTGTGGGAGTAGGAACCGGTTCAACAGTGAAGTACTTCATTCAACAATTAGGAGAGCTTGTTGATAAAAACGAATTGGAAATAATCACTATCCCCTCTTCTTCAGAAACTCATCTTGAATTGGTTAAAGCAGGATTACCTGTTTCAACATTACTTGAATATCCTGAGATAAACATCTATGTAGATAGTGCAGATATTATTACTAAAGATTATGTCATGATTAAGGGGGGTGGAGGGGCTTTAACAATAGAAAAAATAATAGCAAGAGCTTCTCAAGAATTCTTAGTAATTGCAGATAACTCAAAATATCCAAGAGATCTATTAAGTTATCCTGTTCCTGTAGAAATCATAAAACAAGCAATCATAACAGTTCTTCAACCCATATTCAATCTTGGAGGAGAACTCCAACTTCGATATGGTTCAGGAAAGAAGGGACCTGTTATAACAGACAATGGCAACATAATAGGGGACATAACCTTCAAACAAGAATATAATCCGTTTAACATGGAGATGAACCTGAATAACATTGCTGGAATCGTTGAAAATGGGTTATTTCCTTCTGATGCAGATAAAATCATTATTGGTAAAAAAAATAGTGCAAAGTTGATAAAGAGGGATTCATAGCTTACATTAAAGCTGTAATAGTATCTCCCTTGTGATGAGCTTCCATGAGCATTTTACCAATTTCAGTATTTTTTGCGACACTTATTTCACTAGTTTTACCCACAGTCAATTGAGTCAAGGGCGATCCATTTACTGCTAGAATAACATCCTTACCTATACACACACTAGGAAACACAAGATTAAGTTTACCCTTAGACGGATGCAAATCAATGACAAACTCCATTTCTTCTTGTTCGTTAAATGATTTTACGGTTATTGATAAGCCCAATTTCTGTTCTATTTCATCGATGTTACGTCCATCCTTACCAATTACACGGGGTTTATCTTTATTTGAAACAAATAGGGTAAGAGAATTAGGCGGGTCAAAGTCATAGGTAAAATCATAAACAGAATGTTGCTTGAGAACCTTTTGTATTTGAGCTGAATTAACTGTGATTGTTTTACCTGTTTTAGAATGTTTCATACTTAGGTTCTTGAGAGGTGAAACAACAATTTGTTCTCCAAATGTATAAATTTCATATTCATCCTTATTTGTGTGGAAATCTTTAACTTTAATTACAGGACGACTTAAATCACGTTCAGTCATTCCTTTTGGCATTGTTACTGTAAGCTCAAGCGTATAAACTTTCGATATTTTCCCTTCAGAAATGAAGATAATTGTGTCAACAATCGATGGGATAATACCTAAATCAACTCTCTTAATAAATCTTTGAAGACCATCTATAGCTTGAGTAGCATGAACAACCCCAAGCAACCCTACTCCTGCTAAACGTAAATCAGAGTAAGTTTCGAAATCCTTAGTTCTTCGCAATTCATCATAAATCACATAGTCAGGTCTCATTAAAAGAACCAAATCTGCAGATGCAGAAATATCTCCTTCAAAACCGGACATTTGTGTTATTCTGTTGTCCACTTGGAGATCTCTTGGGTTTTCAAAAGTTTTAACAATTTTATCTTTATCAGCATAGAATTCAGCCATTGCTGTAGCAAAGGTACTTTTTCCAGCACCAGGGGGACCTGCAATAATTATTCCTTCAGCTTGTGTTTCTATCCTTTCAAGGAGCTTTGAATCAATTTTATAGTCCCCTAAGGTTAGTTTTACAATTGGTCTAACAGCAGTAATTTCCATTGCATCACTGAAGGGTGGTCTAAGTATGACAATTCTAGTGTTTTTCAACTGGATTACAGTTGTTCCATGTCGGTCAGATTCTATGAAACTATCTTTTTCTCTAGACGCTCTTTCAATTACGTCTTTTGATAGTTCATCTAATGTCTCGCGAGTTAGAATGGGTTCTTCTTCAAGAGGTATTAATTGAAAATTACCAGGAAGTCCTTTTTTTGCTAGAGGTAAGTTGTTTTCTCTTAGATGTATAGACATAGTTTGTTCATCAAAATAGTCTTCAACTTTCTTTCCCAAACTTTTTGTTTCCTCTTTCATGAAAACAACTGCTAATCCTTCAGCTTTTCCTATCTCTGCCATTACACGGTCAGAAGTAATTAGAATGGCATCATATTCAGCTGCTAGGTCTCTAATTTGAGCATCCAACTCACCTATTGATGCGCCTCTAATTTGGTTGTATGTTGGTCTTTGACCATCAATAATTATGTTTGTACCTCGTTTTGCACAAAAATCTCGCATATGTTGTAATTCTTCTAAAGCTGTCATTCCTGCTGTTTTAGCCTGATTTGCCATATTTTCAATTTCAGCTATTACAACACGAGAAAGAACGATTGATTCAATATCTTCTTTTTCAGCAAGATATTTTAGAAACTGACCATTGATTATTGTTGAAGTATCTGGGACGTAATGCATAATAAAACCTTAACCATCTATATCTATTTTTGTGAATTCTAATTCACTTACACTATAGTAAGAAACATCTCCTAAACTATCTATAACGGCGAAAATTAACTGTTTACTGATTTCTTTTGCTTGAGAAACAATTTGATCAATATCATCAATATCAAACAGCACGCCTTCTACCATTGTAACAACTAATGCCAAATGTTTGGCTTTGTTTGGTGTTGCTCCTCTCTCATATAACTCAAAGTATTTTCCAGTTTCTGAGTGTTCTTTTACTACATAACCTCTGTTCCTTAGGTCTTTGTATAACAAAAAACGAACCAAGAAATCTGGAATTTTGTTTGAAAAATGTGCTACTACATCTGATAAAGGTAAAGAAGATTCGTTTTCGTCTATTATATCAACTTTTTTCCTTTCTAACAATAGAACAGTCTCATATGGACTGAGCTTAATATTACCAGATTTAGTATGTTTTCCAAACCAACCTTGACTATAGATAGAATTACCTTCTTTATCATTTATCAAGGCGTATTCATCATGGAGTTTAGCAACGATAACCATTTTCCTAGTAATA